>DATFVB010000160.1 GCA_035260525.1 Thermoanaerobaculia bacterium | reverse complement strand
CGCGGGGAGCCAATCGTTGCAACGGTCTTTGTGAGACCGGAAATGTTGTCGGCGTGTCCCCGCGTCGGTCCGACCGAAACCATCATCGACGCGCTCGGCGGGTGTGGGGCGGATGGCCTCGCGGCGGCGCGCTTCCAGGATCGCGTCGGCGTCGGCGCGGTCGTGCTTGTCGCGCAGGACGTATTTCTTTGTGTAGTGGGCCGGCAGGAGCACGGGCCGGTGGCCGAGCTCCCGGGCGGTTCGGGCCCAGAAGTGGGCCGAGCCGCAGGCCTCCATGACGATTTCTGTCGGCGGCCGCGTGGCGAGGAAGGAGACGAACTTCTGCCGGGTCAGGCGCGCCCTCTCATTGACGCGGCCCGGCACGGTCGAGATCGAGATCTGGAAGAAGGCCTTGGCTAGGTCCACCGCGATCGTCGTAGAATTCTCCATGGATTCCTCCTTTCGAATGGAGCTGCAATGACTCCGAATCGAATGGCACGATGATGCCGAATCGAGGGGAGGAGTCCATCTCATCCTTGCAGCGGACTGCGCCCTGCGGGCTTGCCGCTGAAGCCGGGTCGTTAGCCGGCGGAGGGCAAGGCTGGTGGTAAAATCACCGCCTGATGACGACGAAGCTCGAAAAAGCGGTGTCGGCGATCGAAGTTCTGCCGGAAAATGAGCAGGACGCGATTGCAGACTGGCTACTCGCGGAGCTCGAATCGGAGCGCCGCTGGGACGACCTCTTCGCGCGATCGCCGGGGTTACTCGAAAAGATGGCCGGGGAGGCGATCGCAGAGCATCGCGCCGGCCGCACTCTCGAGCTCGATCCAGAAAAGCTTTGAGATCCCGCACCACCGCGGGCTTTCGTCGTCTCTTTGCGGATCTGCCCGAATCGGTTCAGGTTCACGCGCGTGAGGCGTACACGCGGTTCCTCGCGAATCCATCGCATCCAGGGCTGCGGTTCAAGCGAGTGCATCCGAACCTGCTGATCTATTCGGCCCGAATCAGCGGCGGTTACCGCGCTGCCGGGACGGTGGACGGCGGCGAGATCGTCTGGTTCTGGATCGGGCCACACGCCGAATACGAGAAAATGCTCGCGGGCTAACAACGGCGTCCAGCGGATGTCGCTTCGCGCCACCGCTGACGCCGAATCGTTCGAGGTGCCGGGCATCGTTGGCAACCGGGGTAGAATGCAATGACTCAGGAGGGCGCATGGAGCTCAGGCTCACGGCCGTATTTCGTAAGGTTCCAGAGGGTTACATCGGCTTTGTCGAGGAATTGCCGGGTGCCAACACCCAGGCTTCGACGCTCGATGAGGCCCGGGAGAGCCTGCACGAAGCCGTCGCACTCGTTCTCGAGGCGAACCGGGCTCTTGCTGAGGAGCAGCTGGGGGGCGACGCGGTCATCCGCGAGCCTCTTCTCATTTCTTGAAGCGGGCCGATCTCGTCCGCCATCTTCAGGCGCATGGTTGCGAGTTCTTTCGGGAGGGCTCGCGGCATTCGGTCTTCGTGAATCGCCCCACCCGGAAGTCCACGGCGGTTCCTCGCCATCGCGAGATCAACGAATGGCTGGTCAGGAAGATTTGCCGTGATCTGGAGATTCCGGAACCCTAGCACCCCGACATCGGCTTGCAGCGGGCTTCGTCCTGCGGCCTCGCCGCTGAAGCCGGGTCGTTAGGCCGCGCACACGCTTCAGGACCGCCGTCAATTCCCAGGAGGAGCACCATGGCCAAATACCTGATCTCTTTTCCAAGCGCAGCAATGGTTGTGCCCGATGGCGAATGGGGAGCGGTAGGCCGCGACGCTCACGCTGTGATTGATGAGGCGAAAGCCGGCGGTGTTTACGTCTTCGGCGGCGGAATCGACGAAGACGTACCGCCCGTGCTCGTCTCTGCTGACGGCACGGTTGCAATGGGCGGCTATCCTTGGGCGCCCACGCTCGATGGCGGCTTCACCGTGTTGGAACTGCCTTCGCGCGACGAGGCCATCGCGTGGGCGGCGCGGATCGCCAGGGCCTGTCGGTGCGACCAAGAACTGCGCGTCTTCGGGTTCGACCCACAGTCCTAAGGGCGACACTGAAATGGCGCGGCAAGCGCGGCCTGACAATTCATTCAAGCCGAAGCCGCTTCGCGGCTCGGCGTAATTCAGGTGTTGGGACCCTTGTGGATTCGTTGACCTTTGGATTCACAGGTGCGGGAGGATCTTGGCTAGCGATGAACGAGAGGGGGTGCCTGTCTTTCGCGAGCAGGCGGGTTTCATCAGCTACCGGCTCATGCGCGTCGATAGCAAGACGACTGGCTTATGGGTATATTGGCCGGCATCGGCGAAGGCGGTTTCGCGACGGACGCCGGGCCGCCGGCGGTCATCTCGGCGGTTCGCGCCTCTCCTGTTGTTCCCGCAGTTTCTCGAGCAGCGTCCGGTTGATCGAGACGAGATCGGCCAGCAGCGCGATCAGGAAGGTCTGGACGCCGACGACGATCAGGATCGCGGCGACGATGAGCGACTGAACGTGGCCGCCCGGGCGCGGGCCGAAGTAGTACCAGAAGAAGCGCGCGACGAGCGCGAGACCGGCGGCCACCAGCACCGCCGCGGCGGCGGAGAACACCTTGAGCGGCTTGTAGAGGGCCGTGATGCGCAGGATGTTCGCGCCCGAGACGAGAACGTAGTGCAAGTTCGAGCGCACGATCCGCGAGCGGCGCTCCGTCGGGCGCGCGTGGACGGGCACGGAGCGGACCCGAAGCCCCTTGGATCCGGCCTGGATCAGCGTTTCGAGCGTGTACGTCACCTTCGAGAAGACGTTGAGCGAGCGGGCGGCTTCGCGCGAGAGCGCGCGGAATCCCGAGG
>DATFVB010000159.1 GCA_035260525.1 Thermoanaerobaculia bacterium | reverse complement strand
CGGGATGCGGGTCGCCCGCGACGTCCCGAGGCATACCGGGGCGTATGTCGCAGGGCGGCGCGGGTGGCACGCGCCCGTCCGGCTCGATGTATCGGCGCGCCGGCCCCTCTCTCGTGTCTTACCGGACTTCGATGGGTATGGTCCCCTGCCTCGCCGCCTCGTCGTTCTGCGCGACGACCCGCAGCTGATACTTCCCCGGCGCGAGTCCTGCCGGCTTGAACCCGAGGAGATACGTCGACCTCCCGAGTTCGTCGGGCGCGGAACGCCCGAGGAGGGAGATGTTCGCGGTTCCCATGGGCTTTCCTTCGCCGTCGAGGAGCTGGCCGCCCAGGCGCAGCCGGTCCGCCTCTCCGAATCCGTACGTGTAGACGCAGATCTTCAGCTCCTGGTCCTTCCCGACCGCGGGGCTGGTCTCCGGGAGGAACGGATCGCTCCCGACCATGTACGGGAAGGACGCGGCGACGCCGCCGCGAGCCGAGCGGGCGCGCAGGACGAGACCGTCGATGCTGCCGACGGCGAGCGGCGCCACCAGATACGGCTTTTTCTGGGAGAAGTCGGGGACCACGAGGTCCTGGGCGGAGAATCCCATCGCTCCGGTCTCGCTGTTCCGCACGAGGGACCTCAGGCGGTACGTTCCGGGGACGAGCTTCATCTGCGCGAACCATCGAAGCCCTCCCGATTCGAGCTTCGACTTCACCTGCGCCAGATCGAGCACCGCGCTCTCCGTCGCGAAGTCGGCGACCTTCCCCGCGGAGTCGAACGCATAGCTGTAGATCTCGACCGGGAGCTTGCCGCTCTTCCCCTGCGCGATGAGATCGGCCGCGGGGAGGCGGACCTGAACGGTCGTCTCGGGTCCGTTCTTTCCGGCGAAGGTCTGTGCGAGGACGGCGGAGGAAATCGCGGTCGTCGGGATCTCGGAGGCGATCACGTCCGCCGCGGTCAGGCCCTTCTCGACCATCGAGGTCGCGTTGAACGGCTTCGGCTCGTAATAGCCGGCGCGCGCGGAGAGCCGGACGCCCGAGCGTTTGACCCGCACCTTGAGCGGATGGAAGCGGTCGGGATGGCCGGTGAGCTTCGGGGCGAAGGTGAGGACGTAGACGACGCTCTCCTCCTCGAGGAGGCGGTCGAGCTGCCCGGAGAAGTCGTTCGCGTTCTCGAAGAGCTGTCCCCCCGTGCCGTCGGCGATCGCGAAGAGCGCCGCCTTGCCGCCGCCGCCGCTCGGGTCCGTCCCCTGGTCCTGTGCCGCCGAGATTCCGGAGAGGTCGACGGCGTGGATGACGCAGTCGCTGCGCTTGAACAGTTCGAGCAGGTCGTTGAGCCCCGATTGCAGCCCGGTGTCGCCGAAGCGCTGCTGGCTGTCGACCCCCCAGACGACTCCGCGTGCGGCCGCCTCGGATTGCTCCTGCGAGGCCTGCGTGTCCTGCGCATTCCCCTGGAGAAGCCGCATGTCGAATCCCTGGGAGAAGTAGATGACCTGCTTGCGACCTTCGACGGAATCGAGCGCCTTCGCCAGGGTTCCGAACGACTGGAGGAGCTGGGTGACGCGGCCGCGGCGGTAGGCATCGTCGTTCCGTTTGGCGACCGCTGCCGTCTGGCGGAGCTCCGACTCGACGTCGACCTTGTTGCCGCCGCTGCCTCCGGCGATCTGTTGCCCGGACGGGGTGATGTCGATGTTGACGATGGTGAATCGGAGCGGGTCGGGGATCGTTTCCACTTCGTTGCCGAGGCCGAGGGTCCGGACCGCCGCCGCGAGCTGCTCCCGGTCGGAGGTGAAGGTGACCACGAGCTTCACTCCATGCTCGACCGAGTAGGTGGCGACCGCGCCCAGATCGTCCGGCCCCATTTGATTGCGGACGAACTTTTGCGCGGCGTCCCGGATTCGGACGACGCGGGCAGGCGTCGAGAACGAAAGATCGAACAGCAGGAGGAACCGCCGACGCGCGGCCGCGGTCACGGTTGCGGTTTCGTGCACCGTCGGCCCTTGCCGAACCGTCGAGAACTCCGTGGTGTCCACCGCCTGGATCGCGACGTCCTTGCCGTCGTCGCGGACTTCGAAGTCCGCCGCCGTGAGCCCGCGGACGGGCTTGCCGTCCCGGTCGATGACGGTGACCGGAACTTCCACGAGCGAGACACCCGCCTGCTCCTGGACGGAACCCGGCTTGACGGACGCGCCCGCCGCGCCCGGAGCGAACACCGACAGAATCAGGCCCGCGAAGAGGGTGTCGATGAGGGCACGGCGAAAGGTCATATCTCCTCCAGTCGGCGGCGGCGCGATCACCGGCGCGCGGGAACGATCGGGTTTGCCCCTCCGGAAAGCAAGGGACGAGCCGGGCGCCCGGTCCTGCGTTTGCGCAGCGTTCGGAGGAGTTTATCGCAGGCGGAGCGCGCAGGAGGGCGCCCCCGCGTCCGCGATTCCGGACGAAGCGTCCCCCATGGCGAACGGAAACGGCGGCGCCCTCCTTCGAATATCCTACGGGCGTGTCTTTCCTGCTGCGGGAGTCTCTCGAGCGTTTCCTGGCCGAGGACCTCGGACGCGGCGACGCGACGACGAACGCCGTCGTGCCGGCGGAAGCGCGCGGCCGCGGAGCGCTCGTCGTTCGCAGCGCGGGCATCGTCTGCGGGCTCGACGTCGCGCGGGAGGCCTTCTCCCTGCTCGATCCGGAGGTCGACTGGAGGGGGGACGCTCCCGACGGCGCCGCCGCGGAGCCCGGCGCGACGATCGCCTCCATCTCGGGAAACGCGCGCGCGCTCCTGTCCGCCGAGAGGGTCGCCCTGAATCTCCTGCAGCGGATGTGCGGAATTGCGACGGCCACCCGCCGCTACGCGGACGCCGTCGCGGGCACCGGCTGCCGCATCCTCGACACGCGCAAGACGGCGCCCGGTCTGCGGGCGCTCGACAAGCGGGCCGTGATCGCCGGCGGCGGGAAGAACCACCGGTTCGGGCTCGACGACGGGATCCTCATCAAGGACAACCATCTCGCCGTCGCGGGGTCCGTCGCCGAGGCCGTCTCGCGCGCCCGCCGCGGCGCGCCCGCGCTCGTGAAGATCGAGGTCGAGGTCGAGGACGAAGCGGCGCTCCGTGAGGCGCTCGCCTCGGGCGCGGACGCGCTCCTGATCGACAATCGCTCTCCGCGGGAGCTCGGGCCGCTCGTGGCGCTGGCGCGGTCGCTCCGGCCCGAAGTTCCGCTCGAGGCCTCCGGGGGCGTCACGCTCGAGAACGTGCGCGCGTACGCCGAGACCGGGGTCGATTTCGTCTCGGTCGGCGCGCTGACCCACTCGGTCACGGCGACCGACATCTCGCTGGAGCTCTCGATCGCATGACCGCCGACGCGTGCGACGTTCTCGTGATCGGCACCGGGATCGCCGGGTGCGCGGCGGCGCTCTCCGCGGCGCGGCACGGCGCCCGCGTCGTCATCGTCACGCGCTCGGAAAAACCGGAGTCGTCCAACACGTTCTGGGCGCAGGGAGGGATCGTCGGGCGCCCGAAAGGGGACACGCCCGCCTCGCTGTCCTCCGATATCGAGAAGGCCGGGGGAGGGCTCTGCAACCCCGCGGCCGTCGAGAAGCTCGCGCGCGAGGGGCCCGACCTCGTCCGGCGGCTCCTCGTCGAGGAGCTCGGCGTCCCGTTCGACCGGTCCGACGGCGATTTCGACTGGGCGCTCGAAGGGGCGCACTCGATGCCGCGGATTCTCCACGTCAAGGACGAAACCGGGGTCCCGATCGAGCGGGCGCTCCTCGGCGCGGTTTCGCGGGAGAAGGGGATCGAGTGGCGGACGTCGCACACGGCCGTCGACGTGTTGACGCCGGCCCACGACTCGCCGGACCCGCTCGACCGGTATGCCTCGCCGCGCGTCTTCGGCGCGTATCTCCTCGACCGCACGAGCGGAACGGTCTCTCCGGCGCTCTCGCGCACGACGATCCTCGCGACGGGCGGGCTGGGCCAGGTCTTCCTCCACACGACGAACCCGGCCGGCGCGCGCGGCGACGGCGTCGCGATGGCCGTCCGGGCGCGCGCGCGGGTCGTCAACCTCCAGTTCGTGCAGTTCCATCCCACCGCGCTCGTGCATCCGAAAGGGCGGCTCCTCCTTTCCGAGGCGCTCCGGGGCGCGGGGGCGATGATCACCGACGCGCTCGGGAAGCCTTTCCTGAAGGACTACGATCCCCGCGGCGAGCTCGCGCCGCGCGACATCGTGGCGCGCGCGATCCACCGCCGGATGCTCGAGGAAGACCAGCCCCACGCTCTGCTCGACATCTCGCACAAGCCGGCCGAGTGGATCCGCGAGCACTTCCCCGGTGTCGCGCAACGGTGCCGCGAGGCGGGATACGACGTCACCACGGGCCCGGTGCCGATCGTCCCGGCGGCGCACTATTCCTGCGGCGGAGTCGGGGTGGACCTCGTCGGGCGGACGACCCTCCCCGCCCTCTATGCCGCCGGCGAGGTTTCCTGCACCGGGCTCCACGGGGCCAACCGTCTCGCCTCGACCTCGCTCCTCGAAGGTCTCCTGTGGGGGTGGAATGCCGGAGACGCGGCGGCGGCCGAGGCGCGGGAGCGCGCCAAAGAGAAGGCGTTCACCGCCAGGGAGTGGAAGCCGGAGTCGGAGCCCGTCGACCCCGCGCTCGTCGCCCAGGACTGGCTCGTCGTCAAGCACACGATGTGGAACTACGTGGGACTCGTCCGCTCGGGACGCCGGCTCGAGCGCGCCCGAAGGCTTCTCGTCGAGCTCCGCCACGAGATCGACGACTTCTACCGGCACGGAGCGATGTCGGATGCCCTGATCGGGCTTCGAAACGGGGTGCACGCGGCGCTGGAGATCACGCGCGCGGCGGCGGGGGATAAGGTATCCCGCGGCACCCACTACCGCGAAGACTAGCTGGGCGCGGACCATACGCGCCGTTATACGGGTCCGTCGGGCCGGCCGCCGGCTCGACGTACGCTCTCGGTACGCCTTAGCCGCCGGCCGGCCCGCCGAATCCGTCTTCCCGCACGTCTGGCCGCGCCTCACCATCGATCCAACCGAGAACCTTCCGCCCTCGTCAGCCAGGTTTCGAGGGCGCGGCGATACGCG
>DATFVB010000158.1 GCA_035260525.1 Thermoanaerobaculia bacterium | reverse complement strand
CGCCGCCGAGCGCCGGCTTGACGACCCGCACCTCGTTCTCGCGGATGCCCAAGGCCTTCGCGAGGAGGCACTGGACGATGTAGGGCGTCTGCGTGCTCGACGTGAGGGCCACGCGCCCCTGTTCGTCGACGACCGCGAGCGTCGAGCAGGGCTCGAGGTAGGCGGGGCTCACGGCCTGGAGCTCGAAGGTGTCCTCGCGGACGTAGTCGCTGCGCGCGAACTGCTCGTCGAGATCTCCGTAGGAGATGTTCCTCGTGACGCTCACGTTCCCGGGCGTTCCCTCGTGGAGGATCGGGGCGCCCGCCCCCGTCGCGGCATCGATGTCGAAGACTCCGGGCCGCTCCTCGTACTCGACGCGGATGAGCGCGAGCGCTTCCTCGGCCGTATCGCGATCCACGGCCGCGACGGCGGCGACCTCGTCGCCGACGAAGCGCACGGTTTCCCTCGCGAGGGCCGTCTCGTCCTGCGTCGAAGGGACGAGGCGCCAGTTCCCGTAATTCACCTGGGGGAAATCCGCCGCGGTGACGACCGCGGCGACGCCCGGAAGCGCCTTCGCGCGGCTCGTGTCGATCGAGACGATCCGGGCATGGGGAACCGGGCTCCGGAGGAGCCGGCCGTGGAGCATCCCGGGAAGGGAGAAGTCGTCCGTGTATCGCGCCTCGCCCGTCGCCTTCTCCCAGGCGTCGACGCGCGGGACGCGCTTGCCGATCACCGAGAACTCGCTCACGCCCTCGCCCTTTCCGCCGCCTCGGCGAGCGCGCGCCGCGCGAGAACGGAGACCATGCGGCGCCGCCAGGCGGCCGTCGCGCGCACGTCGCTGATCGGTTTCGACTCGGCCGCCGCGGCCTCGCCGGCTTGTGCGAGGAGAGCGTCGTCCGGGACCCCGCCGCGCAGGACCTCCTCCGCTCGCGGCGCGCGCAGGGCGGTGGGACCGACCGCACCGAGGAAGATCCGCGCGCCGGCGATCCGGCCGTCCTCGAGCCGGACCATCGCCGCGACGGAAGCGGCGCTCATGTCCACTCTCGAACGGCCCGAGATGGAGCGGAACGCGAACGCCGCGCGCGGCGCCGGTGGCGGGACCCGGATCGCCGTCAGCAGCTCGCCCGCCGCGAGCGACGTGCGACCCGGTCCGAGGAAGAACTCCGAAAGCGGCAGCGAGCGCGACCCGGCGGGGCCTCCGATCTCGAGGCGAGCCTCCCGGGCGAGCAGGATCGGGGCGCTGTCGGCGCAGGGGGACGCGTTGCAGAGGTTGCCGGCGATCGTCCCCATGTTGCGGACCTGAACGGTGGCGAGCTGCGAGAGGGCATGGACCAGGGCCGGGTAGTGCGCCCGCACGTCGGGATGCTCCATCACCTCCGCGTGGCGGACGGCCGCGCCGATCGAGAGTCCCCGATCGGGATCGAACGTCAGGCCGCGGAGCTCCTCGACGTGGCGCAGCGAGACGACGGCCTCCGGCCGCAACGTTCCCCTGAGGAGCTTCGGGACGAGATCGGTGCCGCCCGCGAGCACCCGCGCACGATCTCCGTACCGGGAGAGGATCTCGAGTGTCTCCGCCAGGCTCCTCGGAGAGAGGAACTCGAAACGGGCGGCGGGCATGAGCCTACGACCTCCCGCCCGTGCCGCGCGCGGCGGCGTCGCGGATCGCCTCGACGATCTTCGCGTAGCCGGTGCAGCGGCAGAGGTTGCCCGAGAGACCGGCGCGGATTTCCGGCTCGGAGGGGCTCGGATTCTTCCCGAGCAGGAAGACGGCGGAGAGCTCCATCCCCGGCGTGCAAAAGCCGCACTGGATGGCTCCCTTCTCGATGAAGCTCTGCTGCACGGGATGCAGCCGCTCGCGTCCTGGCGCGAGCCCCTCGACCGTGACGATGTCGCACCCCTCCGCGTCCACGGCGAGGGTGAGGCAGGACACCACCGAACGGCCGTCGAGCAGGACGGTGCAGGCGCCGCAATCGCCGTCGCCGCACCCCTTCTTCGTTCCGGTCAGACGCAGGTCCTCGCGGAGCGCGTCGTTCAACGTCCGCCAGGGCGGCACCGCGATCTCGTGCTCCGCCCCGTTGACGCGGAGGGAGACGAGCCGCTTCTTCATCGCGCCTCCACCCGCGCGCGGACGTCGACCGCCATCGTGGCCTCGCCTGCCGGCCGCGCGATGACGGGGTTCAGGTCGAGCTCCCGGATTCGGGGATTGTCCGTCACGAGACGGCTCACCCGAAGAAGGAGGTCGACGAGAGCGGCGCGGTCGGCGCCGGGCTTTCCCCGCCCGGCCTCGAGGAGACGCGCCCCCCGGATCGAGCCGATCATCCTCTCCGCGTCCTGCGAAGCCATCGGGGCCAGACCGAAGACGACGTCGTTCACGGCTTCGACGAGGATACCGCCGAGACCGAACGCGACGGTGTGGCCGAGGTTCGCCACCGCGGCCGCGCCGACGAGGACCTCGGTCCCGGCCGGCGCCTGCTTCTGGACGACGAGCGACGGCGATCTCCGCGCGAACCGGTCGAGGAGATCGGCCGCCGCGGCGAGAACGTTGCTCCGGTCGCGCAGGTCGAGGACGACCGCGTCCTCGTCGCTGCGATGAACGAGATCCCGTGCGACCGCCTTCAGGACGACCGGGAACCCGATCCGCTCGGCCTCCGCCGCCGCCTCTTCCGGAGTCGCGGCGCTGCCCCACTCCGGGACCGGGATGCCGTACGACGACGCGAGCGCGAACGCCTCCGCGGGGTCGAGCCAGCCGCCTCCACGCGCGAGAGCGGACTCGACGGCCGCCCGGCCTCCGCTCTCGTCGACGCGCGAGAGCTCGACTCGGCCGGGTTCGTCCGTTCGCCGCATCATCTCGCCGGCGCGCGAGAGAGCGGCCGCCGCCCCGGCCGCCGCCTCCGGATGGTAGAAGGAGGGGATCCCCGCCGCTTCCAGGATCCGAACCACCTCTTCTCTCTCGGGGCTCGCCATCACGTTGGCGACGACCGGGATGCGCGCGCCGGCGCTCGCCGCCACGATCTCGCGCGCGACCGCCTCGCAGTCGACGAAGAAGGGCGTGATGAAGGAGACGAGGAGCGCGTCGTAGCCCGGATCCCCGAGGAGCGCGCGGATCGCCGCGCCGTACTCGCGCGCGGTCGCCGTCGCCATCATGTCCACCGGGTTGTGGAGCGAGGCGGTGGCGAAGAGCGACGCCCGAAGCTCCGCCTTCGTCCCGGCGGAGGGTTCCGGGAGGGAAAGTCCCCGGTTCACCGCCTCGTCCGTGGCGCAGATCGCGGGGCTTCCCGCGTTCGTCAGGACGGCGAGGCGCCGGCCCCGCGCCGCGGGCTGGCGGGAGAGGGCCGACGCCGCGTCGCAGAGCTCCCGGGTCGACCGCACGCGCACGATGCCGGCCGCCTCGAAGACGAGGTCCGCCGTGGCGTCCTCCTCGAGGAGCCCGCCCGTGTGCGAGGCGACCGCCTTCGCGCCCTCGCGGGTCGTGCCCGACTTCAAGGCGAGGACGGGCTTGCGCCGCGTGACGGCGCGGGCCACCTCGAGGAGACGGCGCGGATCGGGAATGCTCTCCACGTGGAGGACGATCACGCGAGCGCCGTCGTCGGCCCCGAAATACTCGAGGATTTCCGGCACGCTCACGTCGCAGGCGTTGCCGTTGGAGGCGTACATCCGCAGGCCGACGCCCCGCTCCTGGAGCTCGTTGTTGACCACTTCCCCGACGCCGCCGCCCTGGGCGACGATCGAGACGACCCCGGGCCGAACGCGCGCGAAGGTGAAGTTGGAGTAGAGCGGACAGGCGGGGTCCGTGCTGATCACGCCCTGGCAGTTGGGACCGAAGACGCGGATTCCGAGCTCGCGCGCCCGCTCTGCGAGCCGGCGCTCCCGATCCTCCCCCTCGCTCCCGACCTCGCGGAAGCCCGACGTGTTCACGATGACCGCCGCGACGCCCTTGTGCGCGCACTCCTCCAGCTGATCGAGCACCATCGCGCTCTTCACGATGATGTGGGCGAGATCGACGGGGCCGTCGATCTCGCGCAGGGTTCGGTAGGCGCGGAGGCCGTTCACGGCGCCGGCCGTCGGGTGCACCGGATAGACGGGGCCGGGAAACCCGTATGCCGCGAGGTTTTCCAGGATCCGGTGACCGATCGTGAGCTTCTGGGGCGAGGCGCCGATCACGGCGATCGCTCGGGGGTGGAAGAAGGCGTCGAGGCCGGCGAACCCGATCTTCTCCCGGCCGGCGGCGAGCGGGAGCGCGGTCATCGCGGGTCCGCGTCGTCGGAGCCGGACCCGTCGCGCGCCACGAGCGCGGCCCCGAACGCGCCGCAAGCCTGCGCATGCGCCGGCACGTCGACGGAGGTCCCGAGCACGTCGGCGAGGATCTCGGCGAAGAGAGGCAGGTGCTCCGCCACGCCGCCCGTCGCGATCACGGGGCCGACGACGTTCTCCCCTTCCGTCGCCTGCCGCGCGACCGAGCGCAGGGCGGCGTGGGCGAGGTCTTCCGGCTTCTCGCCGGCGCGGATCTTGGCCAGCACTTCGGTCGCCGCGAAGACCGTGCAGAAGCTGCCGAGGGAGACTTTCTTCGTGGAGCGGCGGGCGAGAGCGTCGAGCTCCGCGATCGGGACGTCGAGGCGGCGGGCCATCTCCTCGAGGAAGGCTCCCGTCCCCGCCGCGCACTTCCGGTTCATTCGGAAGCGCAGGCGCGCGCCGGCGCCGTCGAGAACGATCATCTTGGAGTCCTGCCCTCCCACGTCCACGACGGTCACCGCGCGCCGGGCCTGCTCGAACGCGCCCCGGGCGTGGCAGGCGATCTCGGTGCGCCGGTCGTCCGCGAACGGGACGTTGCGCCGCCCGTACCCGGTCGAGACGATCCGCCCGATGCGCCGGCGCGGGATCCCCGCGATCGCGAGGGCCTCGTCCAGGGTCCGGGAGGCGGCGCGCTCGAAATCGGCGCCCGACCGCGCGACGGCGGCGGCCCGCAGCACCCCGGCGCCATCGACGATCACGGCCTTCGTCGTCGTCGAGCCGACGTCGATCCCCGCGAAATAGCCGTTGGACTCAGGCATCGACCCGCTCGTCGAGCTGCTCGACGAAGGCTTCGATGTTGGTCGCCGTCTGCTCGTCGGAATAGAGGCGCAGGTCGTTGACGTCGCCCTGGAAGACGAGCGTCGGAATGCCGAGCGTCTTCGAGATCCGGCCCGGGAGCCCGTACCGGCTGTTCGAATTGTTGGGGCAGGTCTTCGCGTCGTGAAACACGATGCCGTCCACCGCGTACCGGCGCGCCATGCCGGCGAGCGTCTTCTCCTTCTCCTCCTCCGAGCGCACGATGAAGAGCTCGACGGCGGCTCGCGCCATCGAGCGGAACGGGTCCTTCGGGTCGAGGGCCTCGAAGATCCACGAGTGGCAGTAGGTCGAGGCGACGACGCAGGTCCGGAGCTCCCGGAAGAGATCCGAGAGCGCCCGAAGCCGCCCCCAGACCGGCATTCCGTCCCAGTAGAGGCGGCGGCGCTCGCCGGGCACGGCGGCGATTCCCCGTTCCGCGCGTTCGGTCAGCTCGGCGAGGAGAAGCCGATAGTAGGAGTTGGCCTCCTCCGTTCCGCGGGCGATCACCGCCGGCCCCATGTGAATCGCGCCGTCGAAGAAGGAAAGAGGCGACGGACGGCGGGCGCCCGTCTCGAGAATCGCCCCCCAGAGGCGGCTCGTTTCGCGGCTGGCGTCGACGACTTCCTCGAGGCGCGCGCCGTCGACCGAATGTCCCGCGATCTTCGCCAGCGGCTCGCAGAGCGCCCGGATCTGGCGCTCGACCGAATCGACGTGGGCGTCGGTGACCTCGCCGACGCCGCGGTGCGTCTGAATTCCGAGAACGGGCAGGCCCCAGCGGCGCCCGTAGAACGAGAACCAGTCCTGCACGTCGCGGCACTGGTTCGTGTTGTAGACGAGGACGTCGGGCTTCGGGACGCCGGAGACGCCGTAGGCGCCGGCGAGCGGCGTCTCGCCGGCCAGGAACGCGCCGACGTCCGACGTCAGGTACGAGCAGATGTCCGGCGAATACCCTTCGGCGATCGCGCGCGGGATGTGCCGGCCCGCCTGGCGCGTCGCGCCGAGCAAAGCCCCGTGGTTTTCCGGAAAGTAGACCTCGAACCCGAACGCCACGAGGAGCTCGACGGGGCCGACCGAGGTGCACCATGCCACGCGGCGTCCGGGATCCCGGGCCGCCGCGTCGAGCGAGCGGAAGCGGCGCTCCATCAAATCCTTCAGCGCCTGCGTCGCCGCGATCCGCGGAGCCTCGGCCATCGTTTCCTCTCCCGCCGCGGCCGCCGGCCGGCGGCCAATTCATGAATTGTAAGTCATGATAATATGAATCATTCGCATCACGCGACCGGAGGCGGCCATGGATGTCCAGCAGCTGCGGGCCGTAGTCGTCGGCGCGGGACCCGCCGGCGGGACCCTCGCGGCCTTCCTCATCCACGGCGGCCACGAAGTCGTCGTCGTCGACAATGCCCCGGATCTCGCTCCCCTCCTGCGGGAAAAGGGGCTGCGGGTGACGGGCGCGGCGGAGCTGACCGTCCCCGTGCGGCACGCCGTCCCGACTCTGGCCGCCGTCGAGGGGTGGGACCCGGACGTCATCATCGTGGCCACGAAGGCTCCGGTCGTCCCGGTCCTCTGCCCCGCTCTCGAGAGGGCGGCGGGGCCGTCCACGTTCCTCCTCGCCTACCAGAACGGCATCGACACCGAGGCGCCGCTCCTCGCCGCCTTCGGGGCGTCGCGGGTGGCCCGGGCGGTCGTCCGCTACGGCGCCAACCAGGTTGAGCCCGGGCATCTGCGCATGACCTTCTGGCACCGTCCCAACTTCGTCGGCGGCTTCTCGCCCGAGCTCTACCCGGCCTGTACCGGGCTGGCCGACGCCATGACCGCGTCCGGGCTCCCCACGCGAGCGACCCCCGACATCGTGACGCGGGTCTGGGAGAAGGCCATCGCCAACGCGATGAACTCTCTTTCAGCCGTCACGGGTCTGACGATCGGCGGGATCCTCGACATTCCCGTCTTGCGGCAGACTTTCGTGGACCTGCTGGTAGAACGCATCGCGATCGCGAAGGCTCACGGGATCGTGATCCGCGAAGGATTCCTCCACGACCTCGTCGTCTTCCACGAGAAGGCGCGCGAGCACATGCCCTCGAGCTACTCGGACGTGCAGCACGGGCTCCCGACCGAGGTGGACTGGATGGAGGGGAAGTTCGTCGACTATGCGCGCCGCGCCGGTCTCCCCGCCCCGATCGACCAGACGCTCCTGGCGCTCGTGAAGGGCCGGACGGCGGCGGGCGAGATCGAGCGCGCCATGGCGGCCGCCGCGGTGCCCGCGTGGAAGGCCGAGCCCCGGATCCCCGTTCCGGTCCACTGACCCACTCGCGAGTCGCTGCGGGAATCGTCAGCGATTGCGCGCCGCACCGGCGCGCTCGTCGATCGGATCGCGCTGAACACCTCGACCTGCTGCTCGTGCGCGATCGAAACCTTGGCCCACCGCGGTGCGGCGAAGTTCGCGCCATCCCTGCTCTAGACGACTGACGCAGCGAAAGCAGAAGCATCAACGAGGGGGGGTAGTGATCCTCCGGTCGAGTCGCTCGTGGACCAGTCGCAGGATCGCCTCGCGCTCCCGGTCCCCGGGCCGGTATGGGGGAGGTGGAAAACTGCGGAAATCGCTTCGCGATTCCCACAGCGCTGCCGTCGACACGTTCTTGGCGAGGCCGGGGGCCCTTCGCGGCGCGACGAAGTTTCGCGCGGTAACCGCGCGAAACGACTTGCGCCGCGGGAGCAGAAGCGTCGGCGAGGGGGTGGCGGCGGCGCGGTCGCGTCGCTCGTTCAGCGCTTCGGCCTTTTTCCACTCGGCGACTGTGTCCCTGCGATCCGAGCTCCGCGAGGTCGCAGCCATGACCCCCGGCGGGCCCGGGGCCCCGGAGCGGTCGAGGGCTCTTACCCGAGCCGCGCAGGCGCGTCGCGGAAAGTCTCCGCGAAGTAACCGAGCGGAGGAGGTCTGCGATGCGGGAGCATTTGCGATCCGAGCCCCGCGAGCGTCGCGAATGCGACGGTGGTTGGGGAGGAAGGATTCGAACCTTCAATAGGCGGCTCCAAAGGCCGCTGCCCTACCGTTAGGCGACTCCCCAGCAAACAACGATTCTAGCCCGAGGAGAGCGCACACGCCGCGTTAAGCGACCCTGTCGCTTCAACGCGGCGCCAGCTCTCAGGCGGCTCCCCAGCAGGATGTGATCTTACGCCGCGGCGCCTCTCACTTCGGCTGCTTGAAGACGACCGCGCCCTTCCTGTCGAAGAGGACGAGCGAGCCCTCCTGGGTGCGCATCTCCGCCCCGGAATTCGTCTCCTTCAGGGCGATCGTGCCGAGCGACGCGCGCAGCGTCCCATCCCCGTCGATCAGCTTGACCGCGGGCGAACCGTCGTCGGTGACTCCGGCCCGCACGCGCGCGCTCTCTTCCTTGTCGAAAATCGCGAGACCCGCGGATCCGTCGGCCAGGACTTCCATCGCCGCGCGCTTCTTCGCTCCGTCCGAGAGCTCGACGTGCGCGGAGCCGTCGCCCGCAGTCGACAGGCGAATGCGCGCATGCGCAGCGTCGTCGTCGAGGTGCGCCGTCGCCGCGCCGTCGCGGTCGAGCGCCATCCCCAGCCGGACGCGTTCCATCCGGTCGAGGAGCTCGAGCCGTGGCGTCCCGTCGTCGGCGACCCTCAGCCGGGCCCGGTTCTTGCCGGTCGAGTCCTTGAGCAGCAGCTGAGCCCCGGTCCGGTCCGCGGACAGCGAGCCGCGCAGCGCCCCGGTCGGGTCGGTCAGCCGCAGCTCCGTCGCCTGGAGGATCCGCACGTGCCCCGCCGACCGCGCGGACGCCAGCAGCAGCAGTGCGGCGCCGAGGCCCGCCGTCATCGCGCCGACCTTGAATCGCCGGTTTTGCCTTTCGAGCCGCGCCACCCGCGCGGCGATGTCGTCTCGATCCCCCATCGGGCACCTCCGCGAAAGATCTTACCGGAGCGACTGCATACGGCGGCGGTCCGCGTTCTCCTCCGGGTGCGGATAACGACCTTCAGACGATTTCAGTTGATCGCAACGACGAGGCGCGGCGAGACGCGAGCCCGGCGGGATGCGGGTCGCCCGGCGGCGGGTAAGGCGTACCGAGAGCGTACGTCGTCCCGCCGCCGGGCGGCACATGCCCGCTCCGCCTTCGCTGAAGCTTCGGCGCGACAAGTCGCAACGCCGGCAACGCCGCGAATCGAAGACCTCCGGCGATCAGTTATGACAACGACGAGGCGCGGCGAGACGCGAGCCCGGCGGGATGCGGGTCGCCCGGCGGCGGGTAAGGCGTACCGAGAGGGTACGTCGTCCCGCCGCCGGGCGGCACGCGCCCGCTCCGCCTTCGCTGAAGCTTCGGCGCGACAAGTCGCCGCGCCGGCAACGCCGCGAATCGAAGACCTCCGGCGATCAGTTATGACAACGACGAGGCGCGGCGAGACGCGAGCCCGGCGGGATGCGGGTCGCCCGGCGGCGGGTAAGGCGTACCGAGAGGGTACGTC
>DATFVB010000157.1 GCA_035260525.1 Thermoanaerobaculia bacterium | reverse complement strand
CCCGTCGCGCGGCTCGTCGAACGAGCAACTCCACCGCGCGGACGGGCACCCCTCCGCTCCCGCGGTGCGAGTCGCAGCGCGGCAGCCCTTCTTCGATGACGGGAACTCCATGGGATTCCGGTGCGATCCGCCGAAGCCTGGGCGAATGCGGCTTGGGGCGCGCCTCCTGATATATTCCGTCCGCATCGTGACGTTTCTGAGGAACTGCGCGCTCCTGCTGCCCGCCGGTTTTCTCGTCGCCGCGTTCGTCTTCCTGATCGGCCACGGCCCCCAGGACCCGGGGCTCGGGGCGCTTCCGTTCATCGGGGAGTGGATCGGCGCGGACCGGCTGCCGAAATCGCCGGAGATCTCCTTCTTCTTCCAGAGCGCGGCGCTCTTCCTCCTGCCGTACGCGCTCTGGCTCGTCCTGGTCCTCCTCGTCGTCTTCGCCGAGCGCGTCCTGTTCGGAAAAAGGAAGCGCTCCCCGGGGCCGCTGCATCGGTCGTTCTCCCGCGCGTGCGTGTTCTTCCTGTTCCTGCTCTCCGGGATCTTCGGAGGATCCGCGGGCGCGGTGCAGCGGCGCCTCAAGACGGAGAGCCCCGTCGGGGTCGCGGTGGTCGCCGTCGCGCCGTTCCTCGCGGGCCTCCTCGCGCCGATTCCCGCGATCGCGGTCTCGCTCCCGGTCGCGGGTTTCCTCCGGATCCGGGAATGAGCGGCCGGCCGCGCGCGATCGTCATCCTCGACTTCGGATCGCAGTACACGCAGCTGATCGCGCGGCGGGTGCGGGAGGCGAAGGTCTATTCCGTCGTCCTTGCGCCGACGGCCACCCGCGAGGAGATCGAGCGGTGGGATCCGTGGGGGGTCATCCTCTCCGGCGGGCCGCAGAGCGTCTACGCGCCCGACGCACCGCGCCCTTCGTTTCCCGTGACCGGTCTCGGCCGGCCGCTGCTGGGCGTCTGCTACGGAATGGACCTCCTCGCACAGGAGCTCGGCGGCGAAGTCGAGAAGGCGCCCGGGAGGGAGTACGGGCGCGCGGAGTTCGTGCCCGCCGCCGGGTCGGCGCTCTTCGCGGGGCTCGGATCGCGCGAGACCGTCTGGATGTCGCACGGCGATTTCGTCTCGCGCGTCCCGCACGGGTTCGCGGTCACCGGGTACACGGAATCGGCCCCGATCGGCGCGTTCGAAGACGCCGGGCGGCGGATCTACGGGATCCAGTTCCATCCCGAGGTGCGCCACACCGAGAACGGCGCCCTCGTCCTCGAGAACTTCCTCTTCGGGATCTGCGGCGCCAGGCCCGAGTGGACGATGAGCTCGTTCCGCGAGCACCAGGTGGAAGCGATCCGCCGGCGGGCCCCCGAGGGGCGTGTGATCTGCGCGCTCTCCGGGGGCGTCGACTCCTCGGTCACGGCGGTCCTCCTGCGCGAAGCGCTGGGCGACCGGGTCGTGCCCATCTTCGTCGACCACGGGCTCCTCCGCATGAAGGAGCGCGAGCGGGTGGTCGCCGCCTTCGAGAGGTTCGGGATGCAGATCGACGCGGTCGACGCCTCCGCGCTTTTCTTCGAGCGGCTCGCCGGGGTGACCGATCCCGAGAAGAAGCGCAAGGTGATCGGCGCGGCGTTCATCGAGGTCTTCGAGAAGGAAGCGCGCCGCTTTCCCGACGTCCGCTATCTCGCGCAGGGGACGCTCTATCCCGACGTCATCGAGTCCGTCTCGCTCAAGGGTCCCTCCCAGGTCATCAAGTCGCATCACAACGTGGGAGGGCTCCCGGAGAAGCTCGGCCTCGAGCTGATCGAGCCGGTGCGGGAGCTCTTCAAGGACGAGGTCCGCGCGCTCGGCGCGGAGCTCGGCCTGCCGAGGCATTTCCTCGGACGGCACCCGTTCCCCGGTCCGGGCCTCGCGGTGCGGATTCCCGGCGAGGTCACGCCCGACCGTGTGGCGATCCTCCAGGAGGCCGACGAGATCCTCCTCGACGAGATCCGCTCCGCGGGGCTCTACGACGCGATCGCGCAGGCTTTCGCGGTGCTCCTTCCCGTCAAAACCGTCGGGGTGATGGGAGACGAGCGGACCTACGAGAACGTGCTCGCCATCCGCTGCGTGTCGACCTCCGACTTCATGACGGCCGACTGGTTCCGGATGCCGCACGACGTGCTCGACGCGATCGCGCGCCGGATCGTCGGCACGGTGCGCGGGATCAACCGGGTGGTGTATGACGTCACGTCCAAGCCCCCGGGCACCATCGAGTGGGAGTAGCCGGCGCGGCGATGCATCGAGCCGGGCGGGCGCGAACAGGCCGGCCGGCGGCTCGACGTAGGTTCACCACTACGCCTTCGCCGCCGGCCGTCTGTCCGCATCCCGCCGGGCTCGCGCCTCGCCGCGCCTCGTCGGTGTGTCCAATGGAAATCGACAGTCTCGCGATCCATCGAGGCGCGGCGATGCATCGAGCCGGGCGGGCGCGAACAGGCCGGCCGGCGGCTCGACGTAGGTTCACCACTACGCCTTCGCCGCCGGCCCGTCCGCCCGCATCCCGCCGGGCTCGCGCCTCGCCGCGCCTCGTCGGTGTGTCCAACTGGGATCGACAGCTTCGCGATCTATCGGGGGCGGGCGCGGCGATACGCGCGGTTATACGGGTCCGTCGGGCCGGCCGCCGGCACGACGTACGCTCTCGGTACGCCTTAGCCGCCGGCCGGCCCGCCGAATCCGTCTTCCCGCACGTCTGGCCGCGCCTCACCATCGATCCAACCGAGAACCTTCCGCCCTCGTCAGCCAGGTTTCGAGGGCGCGGCGATACGCG
>DATFVB010000156.1 GCA_035260525.1 Thermoanaerobaculia bacterium | reverse complement strand
GGTGCCGAAGAGCTTCTCGATATCGGCGGGGCAGTCGGCGTCGATCCAGGGGGTGGACCAGGGAGGCTCGGAAGATTTCCGGTACAACTTCGGTCTCGTCGAGACGGGAGGAGGATCGCCGACCGTCAACGTCCAGGTCTTCGACGGCACCGGTGCGCTGCTCGGGCAGAGGGCGTTCCCGCTCTCTCCGTACGAACAGCTCCAGCCGGGAGTGGGAGACGTCGTCTCCGGAATCCACACGACGAACGCCCGGATCACAGCGACGGTGACGGAGGGGACCGGCTCGGTCCTTCTCGCCGGTGCCCAGGTCGCCAACGTGTCCCAGGACTCCTCGGGGTTCGAGATGAGCTTCCGCGACGACATCCTCGGAAGCGGCGGGGGAACGGCGGGGGTGACGAGCCTGAACGGATTGACGGGGGCGCTGACGATCGCGCACGGCGCCAACACGACGGTCAACGTCAGCGGCAAGACGATCACGATCGACGCGGTGACGGGAGGGGGTGGGCTCACTTTGCCTTATGCGGGGACCACCTCCATTTCTGACCATCCGGCGTTTTCCGTCACCAATACAGAGAATTCCGGCGTATACGGCAAGAGCGGAGCCAGCGCCGGCGTCTGGGGAGAGGGTGCATCGTATGGCGTTCTCGGGTCCGCGGGCGCCGGCACGGCCGGCATCGGCGTCTACGGAAACGCCTCCTCCTCCGACGGAGTCGGCGTCTTCGGCTTCAATAACAAAGGGACCGGGATTGAGGGCAACAGCCTCGCCGGCAACGGGATCATCGGAGAGACGAGCTTTGCGACAGCCGCGGGAGTTCAGGGCCAAAACCTGACCACCGGAACCGTCGGCTACCTGGCCGGGCAGAACTACGGCGTGTTCGGCAGCAGCGCCCTCGATGGCGTCGACGGGCGGAGCTCGAGCGGGGGCTTCAGTGCCGGAGTTCATGGAGAAGACAGCAGCAGCGGTGTCGGCGTGTACGGAGAGACCGGTCACGCAGGGGCGTACGCCATTTACGGCAACAGCCACGGCGCGAGCTATGCCGGTTACTTCGACGGTGACGTCCACGTCAACGGCACGCTTTCGAAGTTGGGTGGTTCCTTCAAGATCGACCATCCGCTCGATCCCGCCCACAAGTACCTTTCCCACTCCTTCGTCGAGTCTCCCGACATGAAGAACATCTACGACGGTGTGACGACTCTCGATACGTCGGGCACGGCCACGATCACGCTTCCCGATTGGTTCGAGGCGTTGAATCGCGATTTCCGGTACCAGCTCACGGCGATCGGAACGCCTCAGCCGAGCCTCTACGTCGCGCAGAAGGTGAGTGGCAACACGTTTCGAATCGCCGGCGGAGTTCCCGGAGCGGAAGTATCCTGGATGGTGACCGGCATCCGTCACGATGCCTGGGCCGACGCGCACCGCATTCCGGTCGAGGAGATCAAGCCGGAACAGGAACAGGGAACATACCTCGAGCCGGCGCTTTTCGGAGAGCCCGAGGAAAAGAGCGTGCGGAGCGCCAAAGAGCGGGAGCGCGGACACGAGACGCTTTCCAAGCCGGATGAGATAAATTAGCGGGAGATGACCTCGATCACACCCGATCTCGTCGCCGAGCACCAGCTCACCGACGAGGAGTACCGGAACATCCTCGAGATCCTGGGACGCGAGCCGACGATCACGGAGCTCGGGATCTTCTCCGCGATGTGGTCGGAGCACTGCTCGTACAAGTCGTCGCGGATATACCTCAAGACCTTCCCGACGACCGGTCCCCGGGTCGTCCAGGGCCCCGGCGAGAACGCCGGCGTCGTGGATCTCGGCGACGGCCTCTGCGCCGCCTTCAAGATGGAGTCGCACAACCACCCGTCCTTCATCGAGCCGTATCAGGGCGCGGCGACCGGCGTCGGCGGGATCCTGCGCGACGTCTTCACGATGGGCGCGCGGCCCATCGCGTCGCTGAACTCCCTGCGATTCGGCGACCTCGACGCGCCGCGCATGCGCCACCTCGTCGACGGCGTCGTGCGGGGCATCGCCGGCTACGGCAACTGCATCGGGATCCCGACGCTCGGCGGCGAGACGACGTTCCATCCGGCGTACAACGGGAACATCCTCGTCAACGTCATGAACGTCGGCCTCGTCCGGCGCGAGCGCATCTTCAAGGGAACGGCCGCCGGGCCCGGGAACGCGGTCGTCTACGTCGGCTCGAAGACCGGCCGGGACGGGATCCACGGCGCGACGATGGCGTCCGCGGAATTCGGCGAAGGCGGAGCGGCGTCGAAGCGTCCGAACGTCCAGGTCGGCGACCCGTTCACCGAGAAGCTGCTCCTCGAGGCCTGCCTCGAGATTTTCAAGGGAGACGCGGTCGTCGGGATCCAGGACATGGGCGCGGCGGGACTGACGTCGTCCTCCTTCGAGATGGCCGGGCGCGGCGGCGCCGGCCTCGAGATCGAGCTCTCCGACGTCCCCACGCGCGAGCCGGGGATGACGCCCTACGAGATCATGCTCTCCGAATCCCAGGAGCGGATGCTCCTCGTCGCGAGGCCCGAGCGGCTCGCGGAAGTACTCGCCGTCTTCCACAAGTGGGAGCTCGACGCGGTGCGGATCGGGACGGTGACCGACACGGGGCGCGTCGTGTTGAAGTTTCACGGCCAGGTCGTGGCGGACATGCCGGTCGGCCCGCTCGCCGACCGGGCGCCGGTGTACCGCCGGCCGCGCGCGCCGCTTCCGGCCGCCGGGGGTCCGTTCCGATGGACGGAGGAGCCCGAGCCGGCCGACTACCGGCAGTGCCTCGAACGGCTTCTCGCCTCGCCGAACATCGCCGAAAAAAGATGGATCTGGAACCAGTACGACCACATGGTGCGGTCGAACACGGTCGAGCGCCCCGGCGGCGACGCCGCCGTGATCCGGCTGAAGGCGACGATGTGGGTCGACGACTCGGGCGCGGGGCAGCCCGGACGGCCGTCCGCGCATCAGAGGGGCCTGGCGCTCAAGACCGACGTCAACCCGTTCTTCTGCGCTCTCGATCCGAAGACGGGGGCCTCGATCGCGGTCGCCGAGTGCGCGCGCTCGATCGCGGCGACCGGCGCGCGTCCCCTCGCCGTCACCGACTGCCTCAACTTCGGGAGCCCCGAGAAACCCGAGGTGATGGAGCAGTTCGCCCTCGCCGTCGAAGGAATTTCCGAGGCGTGCCGCGCGCTCGAGACGCCGGTCGTGTCGGGAAACGTCTCGTTCTACAACGAGACGGAAGGGCGCGCGATCCTTCCGACGCCGACGATCGGCATGGTCGGACTGCTCGACGACGTCGAGAAGCACGTTTCGATCGGCTTTCGCGGCGACGGCGACCTGATCGCTCTCGCCGGCGAGACCCGAGACGAGCTCGGCGGCTCCGAGTTCCTGCGCGTGATCCGCGGACGCGACGAGGGACCCTGCCCATCGCTCGACCTGCCGGCCGAGAAGCACCTCATCGAGTTCCTCGTCGGCGCCGCAGTGGCTTCGCTCCTCTCCTCCGCGCACGACGTCTCCGACGGCGGGTTCGCGGTCGCCCTGTGCGAGAGCGCGTTTCCGCGGGGGCTCGGCGCGCGGATCACGCTCGTGTCCGAAGGTGTCCGCCCGTCGGCCGTCCTCTTCGGCGAGTCGACGGGCCGCGCCCTCGTGAGCTTTCCGCGCGGCAACGCCGAGACGCTCCGCGACCGGGCGGCCTCCGCCGGCGTTCCGTTTTCCGTCGTCGGAACGGTCTCCGGCGGCTCGATCCGCGTCGCGCTCGACGGGCGCACCGTGATCGACGCCCCGCTCGATCCGCTGCGCGCCCTCTGGTCGACCGCGTTTCAGACCGCGGTCGAGAAGGACCCGACGGTCGAATGAACCTCGACTGGGAAGGACTCGTCGTCGGTTTCGAGAGCCGGTCGCAGCAGATCACGCACTTCCTCGACCGGGAGACGGGAGATGTCGTGCAGGTCGTCGAGACGCGGGAGCCGGCGCGCCACGCCGAGCTCTCGGGCTCCCGCCGGTATCTCGCGCTCCCCCGCGACCGCGGGGAGCGGGGCGCGGGCGAAATGGAGCTCTTCGTCGAGGAAGTCGAGGACGAGAAGACCCGGGAGGAGCTCCGCCGGGCGCTCTCGGCGGCGGACCCCTCCGACGCCTACCGCGCGGCGCTGCTGGCGCACCCGCGCGAAGAGGGGCTCTTCTTCCAGTTCAAGCAGCGGCGGGCCCGCGAGCGCGCCGAGGAATGGCTCGCCTCCATGGGCATCCCGTTCGAGAAGAAGGCGCCGATCCTCCGGGCGTCGCGCGAGTTCCCGGGCGGGATCAAGCCCCGGTAGCCGTCCCGTCCTCTTTCCCGCAGAACTTCCTTCCGGTATCCACGTCATAGAGGGAAAGCGAGCCCGGTGTTCGCCGGATGGAGGGGGTCCGCGATGAAGAAGCTTTTTCGTATCTTCTTTATTTTGCTGGGAATCGTGGCGGTTGCCGCCGCACTGTACGCCTGGGCGAGCGCCGACAAGAAGGATGGTAAGACCAAGCTCGTCAGCGTCGAGACCGGGAGCATCACCGAAAAGGCCCTCGCGGTCGGCCAGATCGAGCCGCGCCAGAAGTACTCGATCAAATCGAAGATCTCGGGCGTCGTGAAGACGTGCGTCGTCCAGGTCGGAGACAAGGTTCGGCCGGGCGACCCCCTCTTCGAGATCGCGCCGGACCCCACCCCGACCGACGTCACCGACGCCTCGACCGCGGTCGACACCGCGCGGAGCTCCTTCGAGCAGGCGCAGATCGATTACGCCCGCCAGCAGTCGCTCTACAAGCAGGGGATCGCCGCGAAGTCGGCGCTCGACTCCGCGAAGACGACCTACGACCTCGCGAAGATCACCCTCGACAAGGCGGTCCAGACGCGGGAGCTCACGATGACGGGGCGGGTGAGCGGCGGCGGGATCACGCTCGAGTCGATCATCCGGGCGCCGGCGGCCGGGACCATCCTCACCCGCACGGTCAACCCGGGCGAGCCGGTCGTTCCCCTGACGCCGTACCAGCCCGGGACCGAGCTCGCGTCGATTGCCGACATGAGCGATCTCCTCTTCCGGGGGACGATCGACGAGATCGACGTCGGGAAGATCGCCGTCGGCATGCCGGCGCGGATCAAGGTCGGAGCTCTCCCCTCGGATACGGTCACCGGCCGCGTCACCCGCATTGCACCGCAGGCGCAGCAGAAGGAGGGCGCGACCCTGTTCGACGTCTGGGTCGAGCTCGATCCCGGGAGCGAGGTCATGCTCCGGGCCGGGTACTCGGCCAACGCCGAGATCGTCATCCGGGAGAAGAAGGGCGTGCTGACGATCCCGGAGCGCCTCGTCGAATTCGAGGACGGCGGCAACAAGGCGTTCGTCGAGGTCGCTGCCGCGGACCCGAAGGCGAAGCCGGTCAAGACGGAGGTCAAGGTCGGAATCTCGGACGGGCTGAACGTCGAGATCGTCTCCGGGGTCTCCGCCGGCCAGAAGCTCGTCGAAAAGCCGCCGAAGGAAATCACGGCGTCGTGACGGAGCGGCCTGAGAAATCGCGTGTCGTTCGGAACTACTTGGGAGACTTCGTGTCATTCCTGCGAAAGCAGGAATCCAGAGACCTGGACCTCCGCTTTCGCGGGGGTGACAACAGGATCTTGCCGACCCGCCAGACTCGGGACGTGATCGTGGAAGGCCGATGACCGAAGCCTTCCGGCAGCTCTGGCGCGATCTGCGGTCGCAAAAGCTGCGAACGCTGCTGACCCTCTTCGGGATCGTGTGGGGGACGACCGCCGTGTCGCTCCTCCTCGCCTTCGGCGTGGGCCTGAAGCATCAGCAGATCCGCCGCGTCAAGGGGCTCGGCGACCGCATCGTCATCGCCTGGCCGGGCCTGACGTCGGTCCCGTACAACGGGCTGGGAAAGGGGCGCAAGGTCCGCGTCGCGGAAGAGGACATCGAGGCCGTCCGCGCGCAGGCGACGCAGATCACCGGTATCTCCTCGGAATACCGGAAAGAGCTGAAAGTCCGCGTCGGGGCGAAGACATTCAACGTCGGGGTCTCCGGCGTCAATCCCTTCTTCGGCGAGGTACGCAACCTCAACCCCCAGGCCGGCGGGCGCTTCCTCGACCCGCTCGACATCTCCGGACAGCGGCGCGTCGCGTTCGTCGGCGACAAGCTCGCGACCGACATGTTCGGGAAGGACCCGGTCGTCGGGAAGACCGTGTTCATCCAGGACACGCCGTTCCTCGTGATCGGCGTGCAGACGCACAAGCTCCAGAACTCGTCGTACGGCGGGCGCGACGCGAACAAGATCTATGTGCCCGCGAGCACGATGCGGGTGCTCATCGGCGAGAAGTACTGCAACAACATCATCTTCCAGCCGAAGCCTTCGCGCCCCTCGAAGGAGGCGATCGCGGAGGTGCGAGGCATCCTCGCCCGCCGGACCGGCTTCGATCCGAACGACAAGGAAGCGCTCTCGATCTGGGACACGACCGAGCAGTTCCATTTCTTCGACGTCTTCTTCCTCGCGTTCAACCTGTTCCTCGGGATCATCGGCGTCCTGACGCTGATCGTCGGGGGCATCGGCGTGTCGAACATCATGAACGTCATCGTCGACGAGCGCACGCGCGAGATCGGCATCAAGATGGCGCTCGGCGCCCGGGAGAGGTTCGTGCTCCGGCAGCTCCTCGTCGAGACGATGGTGCTGACCGGAACGGGCGGCGCGATCGGGCTGCTTCTCTCGCTCGTGATCTGCCTCGCGGTCCCGACGAAGGGGCTCGGCGACACGATCGGCCGCCCGGAGCTCTCCCCGGTGATCGCGCTCGTGACCGCGGCGGTCCTCGGGACGATCGGGTTCCTGGCGGGGTACTTCCCGGCCAGGGAGGCGTCGCGGCTCGACCCGGTCGTGGCGATGAAGCTGTGAGTGCGAAAACCCCCCGCGCCTCCACGTTCGCGGTGGTTCTGCACCTCTTCCTGCAGACGGCGCGGCTGAAGAGGAAGCGGGCGGTGCTGACGGTCGCCGCGATCGCATGGGGGACCGTTTCGGTCCTGCTCCTCCTCGCGTTCGGCCAGGGCTTCCGGGAGCAGCTCATCCGGAACTCCCAGGGGATGGGGAAGGACATCGCGATCATCTGGCCGGGGCAGACGACGAAGCCGTTCGCCGGGATGCCGCCGGGCCGCCGCCTCGTGTTCCCCGAAAGCGAATCGGAGTACGCGCAGGCGCGGATGGCCGACGTCGCGACGGTGATCGGCGAAATCCAGAAGGGACGCGTCCCGCTCGTCTACGGGCGCAAGACCGTCAACGGGAGCGTCGTCGGCGTCGAGGCGCCCTACCGGACGTGGCGCAACCAGGGGCCGGTGCCCGGCGGTCGGTTCATCGACGGCCGCGACATCCGCGACTCGCGGCGCGTGATCTTCCTGGGCGACAAGCAGGCGAAGGACATCTTCGGAACCGAAGACCCGGTCGGGAAGACGATCCTCGTCGCGAACGCCCCGTTCCTCGTCATCGGAGTGCTGAAGCACCGAATCCAGGACAACAGCTACATGAACCAGGACGAGAACCAGACGTTCATCCCGCTGCCGACGTTCCTCGCGATGTTCGGACACCAGAACCTCGACAACCTGGTCGTGGGGGTCGCCGACCCGACGCAGATGCCGGCCGCTCTCGACCGCCTGCGGCACGTCCTCGGCGCGCGCCACCGTTTCGATCCCGGCGACGACCGGGCGCTCGGAGTGTGGGACACGGTCTCCGACAACAAGGAGGAAGCGCAGATGCTGCTCGGGATCCAGGTCTTCCTCGGAATCGTCGGCGCGCTCACGCTGATCGTCGGCGGCGTGGGGGTCGCCAACATCATGTATGCCGTCGTGAAGGAGAGGACGCGCGAGATCGGCGTGAAGATGGCGCTCGGCGCGAGGCCGCGCTGGATCACGGGCCCGTTCGTCCTCGAGGCGACGCTCTACACCTTCGTCGGCGGAGCCGCCGGGATCGCGATCGCGCTCGCTCTCGTCACCCTCCTCTCCTTGATTCCGCTCGACTCGAGCGAGGTGATGGGCTACCTCGGCCATCCCCGGATCTCGGCGCCGATCGGCGCCGTGACGACCTTCATTCTGGGAGCGATCGGGCTCGCCGCCGGCTACTTCCCGGCCCGGCGGGCCGCGGCGATCGATCCCGCGGAGACCCTGCGCTATGAGTAGAAACCCGAAGAGAGGTCCCGAGGCGTCCGCCGCGACGAACGGCGGGCCGATCATCGCGATGAAGGAGATCCGGAAGATCTACGACACCGGCCGCGTGAAGGTCGAGGCGCTGAAGGGGATCGACCTCGAGATCCGCCGCGGAGAGTTCGCGGCGATCGTCGGCCCTTCCGGCTCCGGGAAGTCCACCCTGATGAACCTCATCGGCTGCCTCGACACGCCGACCGGGGGCGAATATGCGCTCGCCGGAGAGCGGGTGGCGGGGCTTTCGCGCGACGCGCTCGCCGACGTCCGCAACCGGCGGGTCGGCTTCGTCTTCCAGAGCTTCAACCTGCTGCCCCAGATCACCGCGATCGAGAACGTCGAGATGCCGATGCTCTTCGGCGGCGTCCCCCCGAAGGAACGGCGGCGGCGCGCCGAGGAGCTCCTCGCCCGCGTCGGCCTGGCCGACCGGGGCGAGCACCGGCCGACCGAGCTCTCGGGCGGCCAGATGCAGCGCGTGGCGATCGCCCGCGCGCTCGCGATGGAGCCCGACATCCTGCTCGCCGACGAGCCGACGGGGAACCTCGACACGAGCTCGGGGACGGACATCATGAGCCTCTTCTCCGAGCTCTGGAAACAGGGACGCACGCTCGTCGTGATCACCCACGACATGACGCTGGCCCGCCGGACGAGCCGGATCGTCGAGATGCGCGACGGGACAGTCGTCGCCGACGGCGCCACCTCCGCCTGAAGCAGGCGCGGCGATGCATCGAGCCGGACGACCGCATTCGCCCCGCCCGCGGCCTTAAAGTACGCTTTCGGTACGCTGCGGCCTCGGGCGGGACGACCGCATCCCACCGGGCTCGCGCCTCGCCGCGCTTCTGACGCCTCTCCAACGCCATCGACGGAGATGGATCACCCGCGGCCGTCTGTGAGGACCGTGTTTGACACTTTCGGCCGGGCTCCGTTAAGCTGCCCGCCCTCGGGAGAGCCGAAAACTCCCGTAACTCTTGAAGATCACCGACCTCCAGAGGACCTCCATCCCGAACGGCGTCCGCGCCTCGGCCCGCGTCGAATGGGAGGAGGTCGATCGCCCGCCGATGACGCTCTGGTTCGAAGTCGACGGCGAAGCCGGCAGCGACGTCCGCCCCGCCGCCGAAGCGTTCCTCCTCGCGTGCGCCGTCCCGGCGTTCGGGCGCGGCGAGCGGCGCGTCGCGATCGAGGGGACGATCTGCCCGCGGCTCCGCGACGGCCTCTCCTCGGCCCTCGCCCTCCTCGGCTCCTGGTATCGCGACCGGCGCGTCTCTGCCCTTGTCGAGCCTTCGCGCGGCTTCGCGGCACCCCGGAAGGCAGAGATGCCGCGCGCCGCCGTTCTCCTTTCGGGAGGCGTCGACTCGCTCGACCTGCTCCTCCGGAACCGTTCGCGGTTCCCGCCTCCCGATCTCGCTTCGTTCCGGGACGTCGTCCACGTTTCGGGGGTCGGCTACGTCGGCCCGCCCGGCTCTCCCGCCGTGGAGAGCGTCTCGGAGCGTAGCCGAAGGGCCGCGGAAGCGATGGCTCGCGCGACGGGATCGCGCTTCGTCGAGATCCGGACGAACCTCGTCGAGATCGAGCCGAGCTACATGTTCTTCCAGCGGCGGTGGTACGGATCGGCCTTCCTCTCGGGCGTACACCTGCTCGCGGGCACCGTGACGAGCGCGTCCTTCGCGTCGGCACACCACCTCGCGTCCGGGCTGATGCCTTCCGGGTCGCACCCGGAGCTCGACGCGCTCTTCTCGACCGGCGCCGTCGAGATCCGGCACGACGGCGCCGATCGGAGCCGGCTCGAGAAGGTCCGCGGGATCGCCGCTCACCCCGCGCTGCGCCACCTCTTCGTCTGTCACTCCTGGCCGGCGCCCGAGGCGCCGAACTGCGGCCGATGCGAGAAGTGTCTGCGCACGCTGGCGGAGATCCTCGTCTGCGGCGCGCTCGACCGCGCGGAGTCGTTTCCGCGCGGGACCCTGACCGCGGAGCGGATCTGGCGCTCGGAGCTCCACGACGACTCCGCGGTCTTCTGGGCGCCCCTGGTCGCGCCGCTCCGGGAGGCCGGCCGCGACGATCTCGCGCGCGCGGCCGCCCGGTTCGCAGCGGCGGCGAGGCGTCGAAGAGCATGGGTTCTCGGAGACGGCTGGAGAGGAGCCCTCCGCCGGCTCGACGCTCGCGTCCTCGGCGGGCGAGGCATGGAGCTCGGCCGGCGGGTCCTGGGCCGGGTCCCCTGGCCCGCCTCATGAGGATCTCCGCTCTCCGACGCGAGCGGTCGAACGGGCGGGCGAGGGTGGCCGCGGACGTGGTCTGGGAGGACGCCGACCGCCCCTCCCGGACGGTCTGCTTCGAGACCGACGAAGGCCTCGCCGACGCGCTCTCGCCCAGCCCCGACGCGTTCGTCACGGGATGCATCGTTCCCGCGGCGCGCCACGGAGAGCGGCGGATCCGGGTCGAAGGCGCCGTCTGTCCCGAGCTGCGCGAGGGGCTCCGCGGGGCGCTCACGGTTCTCGCCTCGTGGAGGGGGGCCCCCCGTCCCGAGATCGCGATCGAAGCGTCCGAGGGCTTCCGCCCGCCGCCGCGGCGGAACCCTCCGCGCGCCGCCGCGTTCTTCTCGGGCGGCGTCGACTCGCTCTTCACGCTCCGGATGAACCTCCTCGAGATCCCGCGGGAGCACCCGGCGTCGATCCGCGACGGGATCCTGATCCTCGGACACGACTTCGGGCTCCCCGACTCGAGCCCGCTCGAGTTCGAGCGCTTCGACCGGCGCGTCGCGTCGCTGTCGGGGCTCGCGCGCGAGTGCGGGATCGACCTCGTCCCGATGCGCTTCAACCTGCGCGAGCTCGACGACGACCTCGACTTCTACATCCACGACTTCTTCGGCGCCGCGCTCGCCGCGGCGGGACACGCGTTGACCGCGCGGATATCGGCGCTGTCGATTCCCTCCTCCTACGACCTCGGCCATCTCCTCCCGTGCGCATCGCACCCGCTGCTCGACCCGAACTACGCGAGCTCCGCGCTCGCGATCCGGCACGACGGCGCGGGCCGCACGCGGCTCGAGAAGCTCGCCGTCGTCGCGGAATGGCCGGAGGGGCTGCGGCGCCTCCAGACGTGCAACTGGCGGCCGCCGCCGCGGGAGCGCCTCAACTGCGGCGCCTGCGAAAAGTGCCTGCGGACAGCGGTGGGACTCCTCGTTCTCGGCCGGCTCGCGGAAGCCGAAACGTTTTCCGAGAGCGACGTCTCGCCCGAAGCCCTCCGCGCGCTCGAGTGGACGACCGGATTCGAGGAGTTCTGGGAGGAGCTCGTCGTTCCTCTTCGCCGGGCGGGACGAGACGATCTCGCGGCGATCGTCGAGGAGAAGCTCGACGCCGCGCGTCGTTTCCGCCGATGGCGCGACGAGGAGGACTGGAAGGGCCTCGTCAAGCGCTTCGATCGGATGTTCCTCCACGGAAGCCTCGCCGCGGCGGCGCGCGCCGTCCGGCGGGCCGGAGCGCCATGAGGATCGACGCTCTCGACTGCCGCGTGACGGGAGACGGCGCGCGCGCGTCCGCACGAATTCGATGGGAAGACGCGGCCCGCGAGCCTTTCGACCTCTTCTTCGAGGCGCGCGGCGCCGCGGCGTCGTCGCTCCGCGCCGATCCCGACGCGATGCTCCTCGCCGCGGCGTTTCCGGCGATGCGGCACGGCGAGCGGCGGATCGCCGTCGAAGGGACGGTGTGCCCCGCGCTGCGCGACGGGCTTCGCGCCGCCGCCACGGTCCTGAAATCGTGGTACGGCGCTCCCCGGACGCTTCCCGCGATCGAGCCGGCGGAAGGATTCATTTCCCCGGCTCCGGCGCCGGTCCCGCGCGCCGCGGCGTTCCTGTCGGGCGGAATGGATTCCCTCGACGTCTTCGTGCGCAACCGCGCCTACTTCCCCCCGGGACATCCCGCTCGCTTCGAGGACGCGCTGCACGTCTCCGGCCTTCCCTGGACGGGGCCGCCCGGATCGCCTTCGAGCGAGAGCTTCGTGTCGCGCGGTCGCACGGCGGCCGCCGCGCTCGCCCGCCGGCTCGACGCGCCGCTGTCGCTCGTGCGCACGAACCTGGGCGAGCTGGACCGCGACTTCCTTTTTTTCCGCCAGGAATGGTTCGGCAGCGCCTACGCCGCGGTCGCGCATCTGTTCTCGCGCCGGCTCACGGAGGTTTCCTACGCGTCGGCGCAGCAGCTCGGCGTGAGGCTCGACCCGCTCGGGTCGCACCCGCTGCTCGACCCGCTCTTCTCGACGGGCGCGCTGCGGTTCCGGCACGCGGGAGCGGACCGGGGACGGATCGAGAAGGCGGCGTCGCTCGCGCGGCGCCCCGATCTCCTCCCCCACCTCCACGTCTGCCTGACCACGCCCCTCGATGCGCCGGGCGCCAACTGCGGCCGGTGCGAGAAATGCCTGCACAGCCAGATCGAGCTCCTCCTCGCGGGAGCGCCCGCGAATGCGTTCCCGGAAGGTTGCCTCACCGCGGAGTCGATCCGGGCGCTCCGCGCGGATCCTCACACGGCCTTCTTCTGGCGCCCGCTTCCGGAGCGGCTCCGCCGGGCCGGGCGGTCCGACCTCGCGAGTGCGATCGCGGAGAAGATCGCGCAGATGGACCGGGTCCGGGCGTGGACTCGCGACGCGGGATGGAAAGGCCGGCTTCGCCGCCTGGATCGAAAGCATTTCCGATCGGCGCTGCTCGACGCGCGCCGTTTGCTTCGCCCGGGGCCGGCGAGTTGAGGATCGAGCGGCTCCGGCGCACCCGGGCGGGCGCCCGCGTCGAGGTCGGCGCGACGGTGATCTGGGAGGATTCCGGCCGGATTCCCGTCGAGATCGTCTACGCGGCGGAGGGGGAAGCGGCGGAATCGCTCCAGCCGGACGCCAACGCCTTTCTCCTGGCCGCCGCGTTCCCGGCGATGCGCCACGGCGAACGCCGCGTCGCGATCGACGGAGCCGTCTGCCCGCGCCTCCGCGACGGGCTCGAGGCGGCGGCCGGTCTGGTCCAATCGTGGTACGAAGAGCCGCGGACGCTCCCGGGGATCGAGCCCTCCGAGGGATTCCGCGCGCCCGCCCCGCCCCCGCCGCGGGCGGCGTGCTTCCTGTCCGGGGGCGCGGACTCCCTCGACGTTCTCCTCCGAAACCGTTCGCGGTTCGACGCGAACCATCCGGCCTCGATCCGGGACGCGCTCCACGTCTCGGGCTTTCCTTACGTCCATCCGCCCGGCTCGTCCGCCGATCGCGATCTCCGCGACCGGGCGGCCCGCGCCTCCACGGCGCTCGCCGCCGCACTCGAGGTCCCGTTGACCCGGGTCGACACGAATCTCCTCGCCGTCGAATCGAACGTCGCGTTCTCCGGCCGCGAATACTTCGCCGCGGCTTACGCGTCGATGGCCCACCTCTTCTCGTCGCGCTGGACGTCGGTCGCGCTCGCGTCCGGGCACGAAATCCCGGCGATGCTCACCCCCGCCGGTTCGCATCCGCTCCTCGACCCGCTCTTTTCCTCCGGCGCGCTCGAGATCCGGCACGAGGGCGCGGACCGCACGCGTCTGGAGAAGATCGAGGCGATCGCGGCGCGGCCGGAGCTCCTCCCCCGCCTCCTCGTCTGCCACGAAGGACCGCTGCCGGGGCCGGCGCTCAACTGCGGGCGGTGCGAGAAGTGCGTGCGGACGATGACCGAGCTCGCGGCCGCGGGCGCGCCGGCCGGCGCCGGGTCCTTCGCGGTGGAGCTCTCCCCGGCCGCCGTCGAGTCGGCCGCCGTTGCTCCCGACCTCGAGTTCTTCTGGCTGCCGCTCGTCGAGCCCCTGAGACGGCGCGGACGCGCGGACCTCGCGCGCGCCGTCGAGCGCCGCGGGGTGCGGGCGCGGGCCGTTCGGCGCTGGCACGCGGACGCGGGGTGGCGCGGCGTCCTTCGCCGGACCGATCGGAAACTCTTCGGCGGGCGGCTCCTCCGCGCCCGAAGACTCCTCCTGACGGGCGCGCGCCCATGAGGCTATTCGACCTCCGGCGCGAGGAGACGGCCGACGCGGTCCGCGTGGCCGCGACGATCGCGTGGGAGGACTCCGATCGGCGCCCGCGGAAAATCTGGGCCGAGGTCGCGCCGGCGCTCGGTCCCGCGCTCACGGAAGAGCTCGACGGTTTCGCCGTCGCGGCGGCCGTCGTCGCGCAGCACCACGGAGAGCGTCGCCTTATCGTCGAGGGGACGCTCTGCCCGAGGCTCGCCGAAGGGCTCGCGGCGGCGGCGAGGCTCCTCGCTCGCTGGTTCTCCGCCGCTCTTCCCGCGCCCGTCATCGAGTCCTCTCGCGGCACGGCGCCGCGGTTCCCGCCGCCGGTCCCCCGAGCCGGAGTCTTCCTCTCCGGCGGCCTCGATTCGCTTTTCGCGGTCGCGCACAACCGCGACCGCTATCCCCGCGAGCACCCCGCGTCGTTGCGCGACGCGGTCGTCCTGGAGGGGTACATCTTCGAGCCGACGGACGACTCGCCGCGGGCGCGCGATTACTGGCGCCGCACGCAGAAAGCAACGACGGCCTTCGCCGCGGCCGCGGATCTCCATCCGATCTTCGTTCGCACGAACCTGCGCGTGCTCGAGGACGACATCGGCTTCTTCTGCGCGAAGTATCACGCCGCGATGCTTTCGTCCGTCGCACACCTCCTCTCGCGTCGGATCTCCTCCGCGACGATCGCGGCCGGTCTCGACGCCGCGAACCTGCGTGCCTGGGGCTCGCATCCCGTTCTCGATCCGCTCTATTCCGGAAGCGCGCTGGCGGTGTTCCACGAGGGGATCGAGACGCCGCGGATCGGGAAAGCCGGCCGGATCGCCGCCTGGCCGGAGGCCCTCGCTTCGCTGATGGTCTGTACCCGCGGGCCCCTCGGCTCCGGTTCGCTCAACTGCGGACGATGCGAGAAGTGCGTGCGGACCCTCGCCGCGCTCGGGCCGACGGCGGCCCGGGCGGCGAGCTTCGACGAGACCGACCTCACGCCCGCGCTCCTGCGGAAACTGAGCACCGGCCTTCACCCGTGGGCGGTCGCCGATTTCTGGAGCGAGATCGTGGAGTCGTTTCGCGCGCGAGGTCAAAGCGAGCTCGCGTCGGCAGCCGAGGAGCTCGTCTCCCGGGCGCACGTCGCCGACGCGTGGCGCTTTCACCGCGGCTGGAAGGGAATGCTTCGCCGACTCGACCGCCGTTTCCTCGGGTCGGCGCTCCTCCAGTCGAGTCGGCGCCTGCGGAGCCGGCGGTCCGCATGAGGATCGGCGGGATCCGGACGGGACCGGGGACCTTCGGGACGCGTTTCGCGGCGACCGTCGTCTGGGAGGACTCGCACCGCCCGCCCGTCGAGATCTGGTGGGACCTCGACGAGGACCTCGCGGCCGACGCCTTCCCGGACCCGAACGCGTTCGTCGCCGCCGCGTTCGTGCCGGCGCTGCGCCACGGGGAACGGCGGATCGCCGTCGAAGGCGCGGTGTGTCCGCTCCTCGCGGCGGGCCTCGAGGCCGTCGGGGGAGTGATCCGGTCCTGGCACCCGGCCACGGGGCCGGTCCCCCGCATCGAGCCCCGCGACGCATGGAGGGCGGCGACTCCGCGCGCCGAGCCGGCCTCCGCGGGTTACCTGACCGGCGGCATCGACTCCCTCCACCTCTTCTATTCCAACCGGGAGGACTTCCCGGCCGGCCATCCTGCTCGCTTCTCGCACGCGCTGTGGATCCGGGGGCTCGACTACCCGGGAGCGGAGGAGTCGCCGTGGGCCGTCTCGCAGTACGCCCGCCTCGAGATCCCGCTCCGCGAGATCGCGGCCGACGTCGGCGTGAGGCTCGCGCCGATCACGACGAACCTGCGGCGCCTGGACGACGATCTCGCGTTCTTCGCCCACCGCTTTCTCGGAGCCGCGCTCCTATCGGGCGCGCACCTGCTGGCCGGACGCTTCAGCACCGTCGCCCTCGGCTCCTCGTGGCCCGGCGAGCACCTCGTGCCGTGGGGAAGCCACCCGCTCCTCGACCCGAGCTACGGAAGCGCGGCGCTGGCGATCCGGCACGAGGCGCTCGGGCTCCGCCGCGTCGAGAAGGTCGCACGCCTCCGAGAACGGACCGCCGCGCTCGCGCGGCTGATCTGCTGCGGCAACGCTCCCGCCGGCGCGTCGATCAACTGCGGCCGGTGCACCAAGTGCGTTCGGACGCTCGTCGAGATGGAAGCGAGCGGCGTGCTCGAGCACGCGCGGTCCTTCCCGTCCGTGCGCGTGACCGCGGAGACGATCCGCGGTCTCGAGTTCGACAACGGAACGGAATATTTCTGGGGAACGCTCGTCGACCCGATCCGCGCGCGCGGACGCGGTGACCTCGCCTCCGCGATCGAGCGGAAGATCCGCGCGACAATCCACCACCGGCAGCGGGTGGAAGGCGTCGACTGGACCGGCGCGATCCGGCGTTTCGACCGCGACGTCCTCGGCGGCCGGATCAAAAAGCTCTACCGCAGGCTCTTCGCGTGAGGATCGAAGGATTTCGGACGGCCTCCGCCGCCGGGCGCGTGCGGACCGAGGCGACGATCGTCTGGGAAGAGGCGGACCGGCCCGCGTTCGTCGTCTTTTTCGACGTCGCCGGGCCGTCGGGGCGCGAAGTCGACGCGAATGCGTTCGTCGCCGCGGCGGCGATGCCGGCGTACCGCCGGGGAGAACGGCGGATCGCGGTCGAGGGAAGCGTCTGCCCGCGGTTGCGCGACGGGATCGCCGCGGCCGCCGCGCTCCTCGGCGCGTGGCATCGGCATCCCGGGCCGACGCCCGCGATCGAGCCGGCGGGCGGTTTCGTTCCTCCGCGTCCGGCGGCGCGCCGCCGCGCGGCGATTCTCGCTTCGGGGGGGATCGACTCGACCTTCGAGATCCTCCGGAACCGTCGCGATCTTCCGGTCGACCACCCGCTCTCGTTTCGCGAGGCGGTCCGCCTGGGCGACTTCATTTTTCCGGTCGACTCCTCTCCGGAACGCCGCGCGCACGTCGAAGCCCGCAGCTCTCGCTCGGTCTGGGCGATCGCAGACGCCGCCGGCCTGGAACGATCGGAAGTCTCCACGAACGCCGCCGTTCTGGAGCCGGAGGCCGAGGGCCATATGCGGTGGACGCACGGTTCGCTGCTCGCGGCCGCCGGAATAGCCGCCGGGCGGGATCTGACCGACGTGACGATCAGCGCTTCGCACGACCTGGTTCAGGGCCTCCGGGCCTGGGGATCGCACCCGCTCATCGACCCGAACTTCGGCACCGCCGCCGTCGCCGTCCACCACCGGGGAATCGAATCGTCGCGCCTCCGGAAGACGGCGGCGATCGCCCGATGGCCGGCGGCTCTCGCGTCGCTCTACGTGTGCGGCCAGGGCCCCCTCCCCGGCGAGACGGCGAACTGCGGAGCCTGTGAGAAGTGCGTGCGGACCCGCGTCTCGCTCCTCGTCGGCGCCGGAATCGAGGAACCGCCGACGTTTCCCCCGGGACGCGTTTCGGCCGAGACGATCGATGCGATCGCGCCTCTCGAAGGGTTCCGGATCATGAGCTATTACTGGGACGAGCTCGCCCCCGCTGCGCGCGACGCGGGCCGCCGGGACCTCGCCGCCGCGATCGGACGGCTGATCGCCCGCCAGGAGGCGCACGACCGCTGGTTCCGGGCCCAGGGGTGGAAGGGAGCGCTGCGGCGCACCGACGAGCGGTGGCTCGGCGGCGCGCTCCGCCGGGCCCGGCGGGCGCGACGGCCGCGATGAAGATCGGGGCGATTCGCCGCACCGGGACCGCCGGGGAAGACACGATCGAGGCGCGCGTCGAGTGGGAGGACGCCGGCCGCCCGCCGTTCGACCTCCATTTCTCGTTCCTTTCCGGCGACGTCCCCGCCGCCGACCCGAACGCGTTCCTGATCGCGGTGTTCGTCGCCGCCCTCCGCGATGGAGAGCGCCGCATCGCCGTGGAAGGGGCGATCTGCCCCGTCCTCCGCGACGGGCTCCGCGCCGCGGCGGCGGTCCTCGGGAGCTGGTACGGCGGCGACCGCCGGATGCCGGCGCTCGAGCCCTCCGAAGGATTTCGCGCGGGTTATCCTCCCGCCGCCGGAGGGGAAGCGATCTTCCTCAGCGGCGGGCTCGACTCCCTGGACCTCCTCCTCTCGCGAGGAGCCGGCTTACCGCGGGAGCACCCGGCCGCGGTCCGGCGCGCCATCTTCGTCACGCGTTGCGGCCTTTTTCCGGACGAACCGCAGCTCGCCGAGACGGGCGCGCGATCGGAACGCGCGGTCCGGGCGACCGCGGCCGAAGCCGGGCTGCCGTTGACGGTGGTCTCCACGAACCTGCTCGGGCTCCAGGGAAGCCTTCGCTCGTTCGCACTCGAGTCGCACGGCTCGTTCTTCGCCGCAATCGCGCAGCTCCTCTCCGGACGAGTCTCGACCGTCGCCCTCGCGGCGTCCGACGACGTCATGTCGGGTCTCCATCCCTGGGGATCGCACCCCCTGCTCGACCCGCTCTTCGGAACGTCGGCCGTGCGCTTCGTCCACGACGGGATCGGCATAAAGCGCGAAGAAAAGGCGGCCCGGGTGGGAGGATCCGAGCCCGGCCGCCGCCACCTCTATACCTGCAGCTTCCCGCTTCCCGGCGACCCGTTGCTCAATTGCGGTCGCTGCGAGAAGTGCCTGCGAACGATGGTGGAGCTCCTCGTCGCCGGCGCGCTCGCGGAGTCCGAGACGTTCCCGCGCGACGTCACGGCCGATGCGATCCGGAGCCTCCCCGGCGTCCCATCGTACCGCCGTCTCGACTACTACTGGGAACCGATGGCTTCCGGGGCGCGCCGCGCGGGGCGCCCCGACCTCGCCGATGCCATCGACGAGAGGCTCGAGGCCAACCGCCGCGCGGAGGAGTGGGAGCGGGATCGCGGATGGACCGGCCTGCTTCGGCGTCTCGACCGGCGGTGGCTCGGCGGGCGCGCGCTCGCGTTCCGGCGGCGGATCGCCCGAGGGGCGCGATGAGGATCGTCGACCTTCGTCGGGAGCCGACCCGCGCGGGCGCCCGCGTCGCCGCCCGCGTCCTCTGGGAGGAAAGCGGGCGTCCGCCCCTCGACGTCTGGTGGGAAGTCGAAGGCGCCGCTGCGGCCGATCTCGCCGCCTCGTCCGACGCGGTCCTCGCGGCGGCATTCCTTCCGGCGGCCTCGAGCGGGGAGCGCCGAGTCGCGCTCGAGGGACCGGTCTGCCCGCGGCTCGCCGAAGGACTCCTCACGATCGCGCGCGTCTTCGACGGGTGGCGCGGGACGTCTTCGGAGCCGCCCCGGATCGAGGCGCGCGAAGGGTTTTGCGCCGCCTTTCCCCGCCGCCCGCCGCGGGCGGCGGTCTTCCTGACGGGGGGTGTCGACTCGACGCACCTGCTGCGTCGCAACCGCGCCGACTTCCCCCGCGACCATCCCGAATCGTTTACCGACGCGCTCGCCGTCTTCGGCCTCTACGCGCCGGACCAGCTCGACCCGGCGGAGCCGTTCGCCGGTTACGCCCGCACCCGGGCCGTGTTGGAGGAGACCGCCGCGGAATCGGGTCTCGCGCTCGTGTCGGTCGCGACGAACGTCACGGCGCTCGCGCCGGAAATCGAGTTCATCGCGAAACGTTCGCTTTCGTCCGTGCTCGCGTCCGCCGCGCACCTCTTCCCGTCCCGATGGAGCTCGGCGACGCTCGCCTCCGGGCGCGATGTGACGATTCTCGTCCCGCTCGGGACGCATCCCCTGATCGACGCCGCTCTCGGAAGCGCCGCCGTTGCGGTCCGCCACGAGGGAATCGGAATCTCCCGGCCCGACCGGATCGCCGAGCTCTGCGCTGCGGGAGGCGCCGTTTCGCGGCTCCTCGTCTGCATGAGCGGGCCCCCGCCGCCGCTCCTCAACTGCGGCCGCTGCGAGAAGTGCCTCCGCACCATGACCGCGCTCGCCGCTTTCGGACGTCTCGAGGAGGCGCGCGAGTTCCCGGCCCTCGATCTCGCGCGGACGGTCGGGGCCTTCGACTTCGGTCCGCATTACGCCCCCTACTGGCGCGATCTCCTTCCGCTCCTCCGCGGCCGCCGCGACGACCTCGCCGGTGCGGTGGAGCGCCGGCTCGCCGTCGCCGCACGGCAGGCGCGGTGGTTCGAGGACGCGGGATGGAAGGGCCTGCTCCGCCGCGCCGACCGCCGGCTCCTCGGCGGACGTCTCCTCGCGATCCGCCGCGCGGTGGCAAGGGCGACATGAGGATCGGCGGCGTTTCCCTCGCGCGGAACGGGGACCGCGTCGCGCTCTCCGCACGGGTCGAATGGGAAGAATCCGGCCGCCCTCCCTTCGAGCTGACGTTCACCTCCCGCGGAACGGGGGCCGACGTACTCGGAGCCGACCCGCACCCTTTCCTGCTCGCCTCGGTCGTCCCCGCCTGGCGCTCCGGAGAACGGCGGATCGCGGTCGAGGGAGCGGTCTGTCCGCGCCTCCGAGACGGGATCGCAGCCGTCCAGCGGCTCCTCTCCGCATGGTGGAAGCGCGACCGCCCTCCGGCGGCCCTGGAGCCGTCGGACGGTTTTCGTCCGTTCGCCGGGCGGCGAGAACGGTCGGCCCTGTTCCTGACCGGCGGAGTCGATTCCCTTCATCTGCTCCGGAAGAACCGGCAGGCCTTCCCCGCCGGGCACCCGGCGTCCTTCCGCGACGCGATTTCCATTCGGAGCATGTCGTTTGCCGAAGAGGTGCCCACACCCCGCGCCGGCGATCTCGCCCGCCGCCACGCGAAGGCCGTCGCGGAGATCGCCGCCCGGAACGACCTCGAAGTCGTGGAGATCGACGGCAACTTCCGCATTTTGGGCGGCGTCGTGCTGGCCGGCCCCCAGGACCAGGGCGCGCTCCTCGCTTCGGCCGCCCACGCCTTCGCGCAACGGATCGGCTCGGCGTCGATCGCGGCGACGCTCGACGCGGGCGCGCTCCACCGTTGGGGGACCCATCCGCTGCTCGACCCTCTCTTCTCGAGCTCCGGCGTCGAAATACGGCACGAGGAGTTCCGCCCGGGCCGCTCGGAGAAGATCGCGGAGATCGCCGGGTGGGACGTCGCGCGCCGGCACCTCCAGGTGTGCTTCGAGGGACCGCTGCCGGACGGCGAGTCGAACTGCGGGCGCTGCGAGAAGTGCCTCCGCACGATGACCGCCCTCGCCGCGCTCGGCGTTCTCGACGATTTCGCCGCTTTCGGCGGCCGGCGGGTCACGCCCGAGGCGATCGAGTCGATGACGTTCGGATACTCACCGGAGAACTTCGCGCTCTACTGGGCTCCGCTCGTCCCGCTTCTCGAACGGGGGGGCGCCGGCCGGATCGCGGCGGCAGTGCGCGCAAAGATCGCCGAGGCGCGCCGGATCGAACGGTGGCACCGCGACGCGGGCTGGAAGGGGAAGCTCCGCCGCCTCGACCGCGGGCTCCTCGGCGGCACGCTCCAGCGGGTCACGCAACGGTGGCGCGGGACTCCTCCGGCGGCGCCGGGCTGACCGCGGGCCGGTCGAGGCAGCTTCGGGCCCAGGCGTCGAGAAGGCGAAGGCGCATCTGCCCGGCGGCGGAGAGCGCGGAGCCGGCCTCGCCGACGAGGGATGCCGGGAACCACCCGCCTTCGATGAGGCGCCGGCGCGCGGCGTCGGCCTCCGGCGGGCAGGCCAGCCCCGCGAGCGGGCCGGGGAGACCGAGCTTGCGCGGCCGCCGGAGCACGTATTCCGGAACGAGTCCGTCGAGCGCGCGGCGAAGCACGGCCTTCGTCCAGCCGCCGCGGCAGAGGTAATCCGGGGGAAGGGTTCGCGCGAATTCGACGATCCGATGATCGAGGAAAGGCAGCCGCGACTCGACGGCGGAGGCCATCGAGTTGCGATCCTCGCCCTCGAGGATCGCGGGCAGGTAGTCGAGGAGCAGCAAGTGCCGCTGGTGATCCTGGAGCGTCCCGGCGCGGTCGCACCGGCATCGCGGGGGCCGCCGGGCCGTCCGCAGGACGCCGACGGTATGCCGGATCCCGATCGGCCATCCCCACTGACGCCGCCCGGAGAGGAGGCCCTCGCGGACGGCCGTCCACTTCCGTCCCCGGTTCCAGAGCTGCGTCACGTGCACGTCCCAGGGCTCGTAGCCGCCGAAGAGCTCGTCGGATCCCTGCCCTACCAGGATCACCGGAAGCCCGACGGCGCGCGCCCGCGCGTACAGAAGGTACTGGGCGTACCCGACCGAGCCCATGGTCAGGTGGCCGGTTCTCGCCATGTATTCGTCGAGGTTTCGATCGAAGCTCTCGGGCGTCGGTTCGACGTATACGCCCGGAATCCCCGTCGCACGGAGAACCGCGTCCGAGTAGCGGCTTTCGTCGATCTCCTTCCGCCGATAGCGGAGCGATATCGCCGGACCCGAGAACGCGCCGCGGTGACGTGCCGCGAGGATGCCGGCGATCCCGGAGGAATCGACGCCGCCCGAAAGCAGGAGTCCGACGGGGACGTCGGCCCGGAGGCGGATCCGGATCGCGTCGTCGAGGAGCTCCCGCAGTCGCGCGGCGGCTTCCTCGAACGGCGGCGCGGGCGGAGCGTCGCGGACCCGCTCGTCGAGGTCGTACCATGTCTCCACCCGGATGCCCGACGCGTCCGTGCGGAGCATCGAGCCCGCCGGAAGCTCGTGGTAGCCGTCGTAGCCGGTGGCGTCGCCCCCGGGGATACTCGACCCCCAGGCGAGATAGTCCGCCACCAGCTTCAGGTCGGGCGCCGCCGGGCGAACGGGCCGGAGCGCCTTCGGCTCCGATCCGAACGCGAAGACGTCCCCCGCGGTCGTCCAATAGAACGGCTTGATCCCGTACCGGTCGCGCGCGCAGACGAGCTCGCGATCCCGCGCGTCCCAGATCGCGAAGGCCCACATCCCGTTGAACCGGTCGAGCGCCGCGGCGCCCCACCGGATCCACGCGGCGAGGAGGACCTCCGTGTCCGTCGCGCTGGTGAAGCGCTCGCCCGCCTCCTCGAGCTCCCGCCGGAGCTCGGGCGCGTTGAAGATCGCGCCGTTGAAGACGATCCACCACCGCCCGTCGCCGCGGGACATCGGCTGCCGGCCCGCCTCCGAGAGATCGGTGATCGCGAGGCGCTGATGGCCGAGCGCCGCGGAGGCGCCGGGCCGGCGGGGCGCGAAGCGCCGTCCGGAGGCGGGAACCGACGACTCGCGGCCGCCCTCGAGAATCGACCCCGCCGTGTCTTCCATCCAGCCTCCGCCGTCGGGGCCGCGATGCGCGATCCGCCGCATCATCGACAGCAGGAGAGGGCGGTCCGGCGGGACGCCGTCGAGATCCACGAGGCCGGCGATCCCGCACATCAGGCGCGATGGTATCGCGCCTAGCCGATCGTCTTCTTGAAAGCCCGCGTGCTCGCCGCGACGAGTATCGCGGAAATCGCCACGAGCGCCGCCACGCTCGGCCAGAGGTCGACGAACCCCGCGCCGCGGATGATGATGCCCCGGGCGATCTTGATGTAGTACGTCGCGGGCAGCACGTAGGCCATGGGCCGCAGCCAGGCGGGAAGAGACGAAATCGGGAAGAAGTAGCCGGAGAGGAGAAAGGACGGAAGCAGAATGACCTGCGCCCGCTGGATCGCCTCCATCTGCGTCTTCGCCCGCGACGACACGAGGAGCCCGAGCGCGAGGAGCGAGAAGAGATAGATCGTCGAAAGTCCGAAGAGGAGCGCAACGCTGCCGTGGATGGGCACACGGAAGAGCGTCGCCATCAGGATCAGGATCACGATCAGCTGGGCGAAGGCGAGCGCCAGGTACGGAAGGAGCTTTCCGATCACGACGGCGGCCGGCGAGACCGGGGTGACCATCAGCTGCTCGAGGGTTCCCCGCTCGCGTTCCTTGACGATCCCGAACGCGGCGAGAAACGTCGCCGAGAACGTCAGCAGGATGGCGATCAGCCCGGGGATCAGGAGATTCGCGCTTCGCGAGTCGGGATTGAAGAGCAGGAGCGGGTGGAGCCGCAAGGGCAGGTCGGTGACGTGCGCGCGGGCGGCGATCTCCTCGAGCGAGCGCTGGAACGCCACGCCGCTCGCCGCCGCGAGCGTCTGCGACGAGATCGTCGAGTCGGAGCCGTCGATCAGGACCTGGAAATCGGCCGGCTCGCCGTTCAAGCGGCGCCGCGCGAAATCGGGCGGGATCAGGACTCCCACCGAGGTCTTTCCCGCGACGATCTCCCGCCGAACGTCCTCCGCGGAGCCGGGAAGGGAGCGGATCTCGAAGTAGCCCGTGTTCACCAGGTCCTGCACCAGCTGGCGGCTCTCCGGCGTCCGGCTCTGATCGAAGACGGCAGTCGGAACGTGATGCACGTTGGTGTCGATCAGGCCGAAGAGCACGAGCTCCAGGATGGGGATCACGAACGCCATCCGGAGGGTCCATTGATCCCGGAACATCTGGGTCCATTCCTTGCGGAGAACCGCACGGAGGCCCCTCATGGATTCCCTCCCGGGCCCGCCGGGGAAACCGGAGCTCCGTTTCGCCCGGCGTGGATCTTCGTCAGCCGCACGAAGACGTCCTCGAGCGCGGCCTCGATCGGGCGAACCACGACCCGCGAGCCGGTCTCCCTCTCGAGATCGCGGGCGATCGCCGCGTCATCCCGGCCGGCGCGCACGAGGAGGTGCAGCGAATTGCCGAAGATCGTCACGTCCTCGACGTACGGCAGCGTCCGGGCGTGGCCCATCAAGGTCGCGACCCCCTGATCGCACGCGGCCTCGATCCGCCGCATCCCTCCCGGCGTGACCTCGGGCAACCGCGTGAGCTCGTCGGGCTTGCCGTAGACGAGCAGCTTCGAGAGGTACAGGTACGCGACCGTGCCGCATCGCTCCGCCTCGTCCATGTAGTGGGTGGCGACGAGGACCGTCGTCCCGCGGCCCGCGAGCTCGAACAGGAGGTTCCACAGCTCGCGCCGCGCGACCGGATCGATCCCCGCCGTCGGCTCGTCGAGGAAGAGGACGCGAGGATCGTGCATGAGCGAGGCGGCGAGCGCGAGTCGCTGCTTCCATCCGCCCGAGAGCTGCGCCGCCAGGCGCTCGCGGTACGGGCCGATCCCGGTGAGGTCGATTGCCCATTGCCGGCGCTCCTTCGCCTTTTCTCCTTCGAGGCCGTACACCGACGCGAAGAAGTCGAGGTTCTCGAGCACCGTCAGGTCCTCGTAGAGGGAGAACCGCTGCGGAACGTAGCCGATCCGGCGGCGCACCTCCTCGCCCGAGGTCGAGACGTCGAGGCCGTCGACGAAAGCCGCGCCGGCGGTCGGGACGAGCAGGCCGCAGAGAATCCGGATGAGCGTGGACTTGCCGGATCCGTTCGGGCCGAGGAGCCCGAAGATCTCCCCCCGCGAGATCGACAGCGAGACCGAGTCGAGCGCGCGCACCGGACCGAAGTCGCGCGTCACGCTTCGAACCTCGATGCCGAGGTCCCCGTTCCCCGTCACGGGGACAGCCGGACGACGGCGGTCATGCCGGGCTTGAGCTCCGGCGCGGGCTCGATCGCGATCTTCACGCCGAAGACCTGGTCGCCGCGCTGTTCGAGCGTCTGCACGTTTCTCGGCGTGTATTCCGACTGCTGGCGGATCTCGACGACGCGTCCGCGGAAGCTCCGGCCGGGAAACGTGTCGATCGAAATCGCCGCCGACTGACCGACGCGGACGAGGCCGAGCTTCGGCTCCGGCACGTAGACGCGCACCCAGATCTCGGACGGCTCGAGGATCGTCACGATCCCCTGGTTGGCCGCGACGAGATCGCCGGGACGCAGGTCCATGGTCTGGACGATCCCGTCGGCGGGCGCGCGGACGACCAGCTCGTCCTTCTGCTCGAGGAGATAGGCCAGCCGGCCCTCCTCGGCGGCGAGCTGGGCCCGCGCCTGGGCGATGTCCTCGGGGCGGTTGCCGCGCGCGAGCTCCCGGTAGGTCTCGCCGAGCATCCTGGCCTGCGCGGCGTCGGCGTCGTATTCCTGCGGGCTCAGGAGCCCCGATTGGAGCAGGGCCTCGCTGCGCCGGCGTTTCGTCTCCGCGTTTCCCCAGTCCGCGCGCGCGCGGGCGATCTCCTCGGTCCGCGGACCGCGCACGACTTTCTCGAGGTTCGCCCTCTGCGCGGCGACGTTGCCGCGCTCCTGCTCGATCTGCCGGTCGAGCAGGTCCGATTCGAGGAAGACGAGCGTGTCCCCCTTCTTCACGACCGCTCCCTCGTCGACCCGCACGCGAACGACCCGCCCCCCGACGAGCGAGCCGACCTGCGCGTCGCGCGCCTCGATCGACCCGGAGAGCTCGAGCGGCTTCGAACGGGCTCGCGAGGTGATCCACCAGAACGCCGCGCCCGCCGCCGCGAGCAGGAGGATGACGGACAGGGCGATCTTCTTCTTCATCGGCGCCTCCCTTTCGGCGCGGGCGGGGCGGCGCCATGCGCCCAGATCTCGAGGACCGTCGCGAGGTACCGGTCGAGCGGCAGCGGCGGGTCGAGGATGCGGAAGAGCTTGTGGAACGCGACGTAAGCGAAGAGGGCGCCCTGGAACGCGGTCGCCGCGGCCCGGGGATCGGCGACGCGGAGGCGTCCCTTCCGCACCGCCTTCCGGAGATACGCCTCGATCGCGCGAAACGCCAGCTGCGGCGGCGAGGAGCGAAGGCGCGGGTCGAACGGAAGCGGCATGGCGACGGGCCCGGCTTTCTTCCGGGCGTGAAGCCAGCCGACGATCGTCTCGGCAAACGTCGCCTCGAGGACGGGAATCACCCGTTCGGCGATCTGACGCAGCACTGCGATCGGGTCCTCGCTCCCGTCGAGGGCGCCGAGAAAGTCGAGCGGGACGGACATGGCGGGACCGCCCGCCGCCATCGCCGCTCCGAACAGCGCCTCCTTCGTCGGAGCGTGGCGAAGCAGCGCGGCGGGACTGAGCCCGAGCCGCGCGGCGATCGCGGCGAGCGTCGTCCCGTCGAATCCCCCCTCGGCGAACGCTTCCCGCGCCGCCGCCAGCACCTGCGCTCGCGTGACTCTCGCCCGGCGTCCCATAGAAAATAACTATACAGATATTTACTTATACGTCAAGAGGCCGCTCGATTACCGCGCATCTTTGGGATTGTCGAATTCTTCGAATGCCCTACCGTTCGCTGAAATCGCAAACGAGAACGAACGGCGACGACACCGCGGCCGGCCACGCGCCCGCCGGGCTCCATGTATCCGCTTTCCCTTCGAGGGCGAGCTCAGTTGCACCGACGACGAGGCGCGGCCAGACGCGAGCCAGACGGGATGCGGGCAGGCACGCCGCGTCCCGAGGCGTACCGAGAGCGTACGTTGAGGGCGCGGCGGGCCGGCACGCGCCCGGGTATCCAGCGCGGCCGCCGCAATGCGGCGGATCAGCCGCGAAGCGGCCAGTGCGCGAGCACTGAGCGCGCCGATCGCCAAGCACGCCAGTGCGACGGCACTCGCTCGATGTATCCACCTCCGCCAAGGCTTCGGCGGGACAGGTCGCCGCGCCGGCTCTTATTGGAGGGCGGCGAGGAGGCGCCCCGACACCGCAAGCAGCTCGCCCCGGGCCGCCGCGAGCGCGCGCTCGGCGTCCGCGACTTCCTCGTCGGCGTCGGAGAGCTCGAGGCGGCGCAGCGCCGGCGCGTCCGCGTCGCCCCTCCCCTCCCGCGCGAGGGCCTCGGCGGCTTCGAGCGCGCCTTCGGCGACGCCCCGGGCCCGGCGGGCGAGCGCGGCGGCCGACCCCGCGCGGGCAGCGGCCGCCTCCGCGCGCGCGAAGAGGAGGTCGAGCGTCTCGCGGCGCTCGCGCGCCTGCGCCTCGACGCGCCTCCAGGCACTCTCGCTCCGGGCGCGCTCCTCGGCGAGCCGTCCGCCGGAGAAGAGCGGCACCGCCACGGCGACGCCGACGCTCCAGTCGTCGGCCTTGAAATGGTTGTAGTACCGCGCGTAGCTCCCGGAGGCGAGGCGCCAGTATTGCGCCTCCGCCTGCACGACGGGCGCGATCGGCCGCGCCTTCGCGCGCCGCAGCGCATCGAGGATCTCGCCGCGGCGTTCGAGCGCGCACAGCGCCGGGTCCGCGGCGAACGCCGCCTCGCGGTCGGGAACCTCCGCCGGGAGGACGCTCGCGGGGTCGTCGGGGAGGAGCAGCTCCCGTCCCGGCGAGGCGCCGATCGCCATCCGCAGCTCGCGCAGATCGAGGTCGGCGTCGGAGGCCGCGTCGAGGGACTTCTGCCGCGCTCGCGCGAGGAGGAGCGCCGCGCGCTCGACGGCGAGGTCGGTCTCGCGACCTTCCTTTTGCCGGGCCTCGACGTGGCGGAGGACTTCCTGGGCGGCGTCGACGCGGCGCGCGGCCGCCTCCGCGACCGCCCCGTCCGCGCGGCAGCGCGCGTAGAGCTCGACGACCGCGCGCGCCGTTTCGATCCGCGCGGATTCGCGCGCGCCGTCGAGCTCCTCCCGCGCCGCCTCGGAGCCGAGCTCCTCGGCCTTCGCGGCCGGGTCCCAGATCGTCTGCCGCACGTCGATTCCCGCGATCGCCGGCACCTGGCCCGCGACCGCGACCGGGAGCCCGCTCGCGTAGCCGGGGGTCGCGATGAGCGACGCCGAAGGGCGGTACGCGTCGCGCGCCAGGCGCGCGCCGGCGGCGCCTTCGTCGCTCGCCGCCTCGGCCGCCGCGAGCGACGGCGAACGGGCGAGGGCCGCCGCGACCGCCGAACGGAGCGTCACGACCTGCGGAGGGGCGGAGGCGGGCGTCTGCGCGCCCGCGGGAGCGCCGGCCCCGACCAGGAACGCGGCGGCGAGAACGGGAAAGCTATTCATGGCGAAGGGCCTCCGTCGGGCTCAGGCGCGCGGCCCGGTAGGCCGGAACCGCGCCGAAGAGGAGCGTCACCAGACACGAGAAGAGGAAGGCGAACATCGCGGATGCCGGAGAGATCCGGATCGCGACGCGCGTGACGATCCAGCGCAGAACGAGCGGGATCGCGGTCCCGAGGACGACCCCGATGAGCGAGCCGGCGGCGCCGAGCATCAGCGCCTCGAGCAGGAACTGCCGAAGGATGTCCCGCCGCCGGGCGCCGACCGAAAGCCGCAGCCCGATCTCCCGGGTGCGCTGCTCGACCGACGCGAGCAGGATGTTCATGATCCCGACCCCCCCGACGACGACGGCGATCCCCGCGGCGATGACGAACGCCACGATCAATCCGAGCGAGATCCGGCGCGCGAGCCGGATCACGGTCGTCATGCTGTCGACCCGGTAGACCGAGCCCGTGTGGTGGCGCTCGGCCAGCAGCTTCTGCGTCTCCTCGACGGCGTCGGGGATCCGGGCGAAGTCCCGCACCTCGGCAAAGAGCGTGTCGACGCGCCGCCGGGGGGTGAAGTACCACGCGACCGTCGAGGGAATGAAGATCGTGTCCGGAGTCACGTCGCCCTGCCCGAGCGTGTCGACCGGCTCCTCGAACTCGCCGACGACGCGAAACGTCGTGTCGAGCGCCCGCACGGTCTTCCCGGGAGGGTCGTCGCCGCGCCAGAGCTTTCCGTAGAGCTCCCGGTTGACGACGCAGACCTTGGCCCGCTGCTCCACGTCGTCGCGGTCGAAGAAACGTCCCTGGAGGATGCGCAGGTTCTTGCGGACCGCCGGATAATTCTCGTCCGTCCCGAGGATGGTGAGGTTCCGGACGCCCGACAGAACGGCGATCTCGTCGTGAAGCGCGACGAGCGGCGTGACCCCGGAGAAGAGGTCGGTCCTCGCCGCCACGGCGCGGACGTCCGCGTCGGTGATCTGGTCGTCGAGCGTGCGGGACACGCCGGAGGTCACGGTCCCGTCGTAGCTCGCCCAGATGAGGTGCGAGCCGACGCCTTCGATCTGCGACATGACGTACCCGCGCCCGGTCAGGCCGAGCGTGACGACGAGGATGATCGACGCGGTCCCGACGACGAGCCCCGTGAGCGTCAGCGCGGTCTGGAGCGGGTGCGTGCGGAACCGGTGGAAAGCGGCCTCGAAGACCTCGCGGGGGAACATCAGGACGCTCCGGAGGCCGAGACCCGCGATCCGTCCTTCAAGGGCGCGGCGCCCGGCAGGATGACGCGCGCCCCCTCCGGGAGCCCGGAGGTGATCTCCGCCTCGGTCGCGCCGAGCAGCCCGACCGCCACGTCGCGCCGCCTCGCGAGGCCGCCGTCGAGCACGAAGACGAACCGGCGGTCGCCGTCGCGCTGGAGCGCCGCGCGAGGCACCACGAGCGCCCCCCGGCGCGAAGCCGTCACGATCGAGACGTTGAGCGAGGCGTTGCCCGGGAGCTCGGCGGCGCGGTCGGCGATCTCGCCGGTCACATCGCCGACGCGCCGGCCCCCCTCGTCGCGCAGCGTCTTCGAAACCGCAGTGACCTTTCCGCGCCACTCGCGTCCCGGCAGACCGTCGAACGTCGCGGTCAACGGCTGACCGGGAGCGATCCGCGGGAGGTCCGGCTCGTCGACGCGGGCGCGGAGCCGCCGGCGCACGGGATCGGCGATCGCGGCGACGACCTGACCGGCCTCAACGCGCTCGCCTTCCCTCCGCGGGAGACCGTAGGCGATTCCGGCCGACGGCGCCTTGACGGTGAGCCGCGCGACGCGAGCTTCCAGATCGTCCGCGGAGCGCCTCGCCAGATCGAGGCGCGACGCTCCGCCGGGAGCGAGCGCGGCGAGGCGGGCGCGGGAGGCGGAGAGGCGCGCCCGCGCCTCGTCGGCGGCCGCCGCGTCGGCGTCGCGGACCTCCGCGGTGATCGCGCCGGAGCGAAGCAGCCGCTCGTCGGACTCGGCCGTCCGGGAGCGGCGCCCGGCCTCGGCCTCGAGACTCGCCGCCTCCGCCGCGAGCGAAACGCGCTCGGCCGCGAGCGCCGTCGCCTCCGCCCGCGCTTCCCGCGCCTGCCGCTCGAGATCCGGCGCCGAGAGGCGAACGAGCGCGTCTCCCGCCGCGACTCGGGCGCCGTCCCGGACCACGATGCGGTCGACGGTCGCCCCGTCGGCCGCCCGCACCTCGCTTCCCGGCTCCGGTTCGAGCGTGCCGTCGCAGAGAACGGGAATCGCGAGGTCCTGCCGCCTCGCCGACGCGACGCTCACGGACGTCCGTTGGCGGCAGCCGGGGAGAAGGAGGAGGACGCCGCTCGCGAGCAGCAAAACCGCCACGCGGGCGCCGCGGGGCGTCGTCAGCTCCGGCCGGGCGCCTCCCGGCGTCCGCCGCTCGCGGTTTGCGGTGGAATTTCGACGCGTGGCGTGCCTTCCTTCGACGGGGCATTCTAACGACTCTCGCCGGCCGCGCCTGATCAAACCGTTTCGCCTCGGGGACCGTACAAAGGCATGGGAACACCGTATGCATAGGTGCGGGAGCGGTTCGATGAGCGAAGGGGAAGATCGGGACGACGCCGACGCCCGCCGGAAGCCTTCCGGCGGGCGCTGGGTCCCGGTCGCGATCACGATCCTGGGAATCGCATCGGTCGCCGCGGAGATCTGGGGAGTGGTCCGGGGACTCTCCCTCATGATGACCCGCTGACGCTAGGGGCGCTCCGGCGTCCGGACGGCCAGGCCGTCCGGTAGATCGCTTTCTGCCGCCCTCCCGCCCGGACCGCCGTCCGGCGACACCCGTTTCCACCTCCCCGCGTTATCCTCCCGGATCATGGCCCGAACCACGGCCCGAACCATGGCCCGATTCCCCGCGGTGATCGACGTCCTTCTCTCCGCCTGCGACCGGGCCTATGACCGAAAGTCCTGGCACGGCACGAACCTTCGCGGCGCGCTGCGGGGGCTTTCGGCGAAGGAAGCCTCGTGGCGGCCCGGCAAGCGGCGCCACAACATCTGGGAGATCGCGGTCCATGCCGCCTACTGGAAGTATGTCGTGATCCGGTCGCTGACGGGAGCGCCGAGGGGATCGTTCGCCCGCAAGGGCTCCAACTGGTTCGAGCGGCCCGGCGGTTCGGAAGCGGAGTGGAAGGCGGACGTGGCGCTCCTCGACGCGACGCACCGGTCGCTGCGCGATGCGATCGCCCGAATCGATCCGGCCGCGCTCGACCGGCGGCTTCCCGGAAGGAAGACGTCGCGGACGGCGCTCGTCACGGGCGCGGCGGCCCACGATCTGTACCACGCGGGACAGGTCCAGCTGATCAAACGCATGATGCCGCGGCCCCGGACGCCCGGCGGCCGGCCGGGGAGGAAACGATGAACCGTGACTACGTGCTCTTCAACCTCAAGGAAGCGGAGTCGGCGCTCGCCGGCACGATCCGCCGGCTCGAAAGCGAGCCCACCTTCGACGAAGAGAAGCTGCTCGCCGCGATGATGCACCTCTATCTCCACGTCAACACCGCATGGAACGCGCGGCACGCGACGGCCGAGGAAGCCCGGGAATGCTCGCCGTCGAACTTCCGAAGGTGGCATCACTTTCCCGACGACATCGCGATCGCGACAGAGTAGCTGGTGCGGCGATGCATCGAGCGATACGGGCGCGTGCCCGCCTGCCGCGCCCTGAACGTACGCTCTCGGTACGCCTCGGGACTCGTCAGGCGTGCCCGCATCCCGTCTCGCTCGCGCCTCGCCGCACCTGATCGCTTCGCCCTACCCTCGTTCAGATAGCATTCGGGGCCCGGGTGAGTTGGCTCGTCACCTTGCTCGTCAAAATACACGATTTCAGTACCAGAGAGTTCGAGGCGCGGCCAGACGGGTTGGAAGACGGGCGCGGGCGCCCGGGCCGGCGGCCGAGGCGTACCCGGGCGTACGTTGAGCGCCGCCGGCCGGGCGGCCGCGTCCCATATAACGACCCGTATGGTCCGCGCCGGCCCCTATGCTTTCGGGTGGGACTTCTTGTAAACCTCCATCAGCCTCGCCGCATCGACGTGCGTGTACTTCTGCGTCGTCGAGAGCGAGGCGTGGCCGAGGAGCTCCTGGATCGATCGAAGGTCGGCGCCCGCGGACAGGAGGTGCGTCGCGAAGGTGTGGCGAAGGGCGTGCGGCGAGATCCGGTCGGGGAGACCGGCCTCGCGCAGGCGGCGCTTCAAGATCCTCGCGACCGAACGAGAGGTGAGGCGGCCTCCGCGGTGGTTGACCAATAGCGGCTCGCGCCCGTCGCCGGCGTCTCCGCGCGCCTCGGCCCCCGATCGAAGCGCCGCGCGCGCCGGGAGATAGGCGCGGAGCGCGTCGGCGGCGGGCTCGCCGTACGGGACGATCCGCTCCTTTCCCCCCTTTCCGAGCACGCGCGCGAGCCGCTGCGCGGAGTCGAGATCGTCCAGGTCGAGCCCGGAAAGCTCCGAGACCCGGATCCCGGTCGCGTAGAGCATCTCGAACATGGCGCGGTCCCGCTCGGGGAACGGCGCCCCCTCCTCGTCGGCCGAGAGGAGCCGCTCGGTGTCGGCGAAGGTCAGCGCGCGCGGAAGCGTCTTCGGCTGTCGCGGCGTCGGTACGCCGGCTGCCGGGTTGGCGGCGCACCATCCGGAGCGGCAGGCCCACCGGAAGAGCGAGCGGAGGGCGGAGAGGTGCCGGGCGAGCGACCGGCTCGAGAGGTTCGCCCGGTGGAGCGAAGCGACGTGCGCGCGGACGGCGAGCGCGTCGATCCGGTCGATGGGCGTCTTCGACGCCGGGACGTTGGCGAACTCCTTCTCCCAGAATTCGCAGAATCGCGCGAGGTCGGAAGCGTAGGCGCGCACCGTCTGAGGAGAGAAGTTCCGTTCGAGGGAGAGCGCCCGCAGGAATTCCGTGATCGCGGCGGAAAGCGTGCGGGGCATCGCTCTTCCACACTACACCGGAAGTCAACGGGGTGGTGCCCGGGAATGCCGGCCGGGCGGACAACGGGCGGCCCGCCGAATCCGCGCTCCCTCATACCGTCATCGCGAGGCCGCAACGCGGCCGTGGCGATCGGCCCCCGGATCAGAGGCTCGCATCTTTGATGCTCGGATTCTTCGAATAGGCATCGGCCCGCGGCCCCGGAATGACCGGTTTCGAAGTAATCTTCCTCGACTTTCTGAACGATCCCGGCGCGCCCGTGTGATAGCTTTCTCCTCGTCCTCGTCTCCCGCGGCGCCTTCATCCCTCCCGAAAGGAAGGATGATGAAAACGCCAACGCTCCTCCTCTTCGCCCCGCTCCTGATGCTTTTCCCCGGCTCGGCTCGCGCCGGCGACGCGACGCTTTCGATCGAGCCCGATCCCTACGTCTCCTCCGACGCCGTCACGATCTGCCGCGTCGTCGCCCGCAACGACACACGGCACACCCTCGATGGGCGAAAGATCGCCTTCGAGGCCCGAGCCTGGGAGAACGGAGTCCTCGTCGCGAGCGAGCGCGGCCGGTTCAAGGGCGCCGTGCCGGCCGGACAGACCGCGGAGACCCGCATCGGGTTCAACGGCGTGTTCTATTCCCTGACCGTCGAGCCGATCGAGGCGGGAGCGCTCGGCCGGCGCGGCGGCGGCAAACGCGGCGGGAAAGCGTCGAAACGGTCGAAGGGCCGGTCCAAGAGCCCGGCAAAGTCTTCGAAGGCGAAAGCACGGCGCCCGCGCCGTCGTTCGCCAGCCGCATAGAATCGACCCGGAGGTGGTCCCATGCGTCTCATCCGGCCATTCATCGCGATCGTCCCTCTCGTCTGCCTCGCCGCCTGCGCGGGCTCGAAATCCTCGACGACGGCCACGACGGCGCCCCACGCGGGCCCGACGGCGACCGCCATGATCGAAGGGCGGAGCGCAAGCACCCTGACCGGCACGGCGACGTTCGTCCAGAACGGAGACGCCGTCCATGTCACGGTCGACGTGGCCAACGCTCCGGAGGGCGTCCACGCGGTGCACCTGCACGAAAAGGGGGATTGCTCCGCACCCGACGCCGCCTCGGCGGGAGGCCATTTCAACCCGATGCACATGGAGCACGGCTCCCCCGACGCAGCCAGCCACCACGCCGGCGATTTCGGGAACATGACGGTCGGCGGCGAGGGGCGCGGACATCTGGAGCTCGACACGACGATGCTGACGGTCACGCCGGGCGACCGCTCGGTCGTCGGCCGGGCGATCGTCGTGCACGCGAAAGAGGACGACATGCATACGCAGCCGACGGGCAACGCCGGCGGACGGATCGGCTGCGGGGTGGTCGCGGAAAAGCCGGCGGCGCCCGAAAAATGAAGGCAGGGCACGCGGGCGCCGGAAGCCGGCGCCCGCGTGCTATCGTTTTCCCGGAATGCGTCGTTCGATCGGTCTGATCGCGGTGGTCTCCGTTCTCGCCGCACTGGCGATGCCGGTTCGGTCTGCCGCGCCGTCCGCGATGGCGTGCTGCCGCGGCGGAGCCGCGATGGCCTGCTGCCTTCCCGGCGCCGAATGCGCGATGAGGAGCTGCCCGCCGGTCGACCGGGCCGAGGCGGTCCTCCCCGGGCTTCCCCCGGCGATCCTCGCGGCCGCGGCCGCCGCGCCGCGGCTTCTCCTCTCGCTCCCGGCCGCGACGTTCGCCGGGGCGTCGCCCCGCGTCGCGTTCCTCTCCCCTCCCGAAGAGCCCCCCCGCGGCTGATCCTCCGCCGCCGCGGACGGACGCCCGTCCGAAAATCAATCCTTTGTCCTCGAGGAACGACTCGATGAAGTTTCGCGTTCTCGCTCTCATGTTCGCCGCTGCGCTCGCCGCCCCCGCGATCGAAGTGGCGAGCTGCGGCTCGGCGACCTGCCCGATCGACCCGCAGTCGCTGAACCTGCCTTCTCCCGGCCAGTGGACGCTCGACCTGTCGTTCCAGTACATCGACCAGGACGAGCTCCGTTCCGGGCGCGACCGCGTCCCGCATCCGGTCGTCCCCGAGGAAGGGGAGCTCGAACATCGCACCGTCAACCGGATCACGACGCTCCTCTCCAACTACGCGGCGACCCCCGACCTGTTCTTCTCCCTCTCGGTTCCGTACGTGTCGCGCTACCACGAGCATTTCGAGGACGGCGCGCTCGAGCGCTTCCGCCTCGACGGTCTCGGGGACGTCTCGATCGCGGCGCGCTACCGGTTCGTGGCGGATCTCTCGGCCGCTCTCGCCGTCAAGCTTCCGACGGGAGGCCGATCGGCCAGGAACGCCGAGGGCGCCGAGGCCGAGCCGACGATCGCCCCGGGAACCGGATCCACGGACGTGTCCGCGAGCCTCGTCTGGCAGGGAACGGTCAACGTCCCCTCGCTCACGTACGGCCCGCTCGGGAACACCGCGGCCCTTCCCTGGTTCGTCTCCGCCACGGGACGGCGAAACGGGGTGGGTTCGAAGGACTACCGGGCCGGAAACGAGCTCCAGATCAACGCGGGCGCCCACTATCCGGTCTCGGAGACGTTCCAGGCGCTCCTGCAGCTCAACTCGCGGTTCCGGACGAAGGACGACGTCGGGCGGACCGACGCGATCCGCGACGACACCGGCGGGACTTTCGTGTACGTCTCGCCCGGCCTGCGGGTCGCCTTCACGCCGAAGACGGCGATCTACATCTATTTCCAGATCCCGATCTACCAGAGAATCAACGGCGTGAACATCGCGTCGAAGTACAACGTCCTCGGCGGCCTGCAGGTCCGCCTGTGATCCGCCGGCAGGGGGAACGCGGGTTCCTCCGCGAGGCGGCGATCATCGTCGGTCTCGCGGTCGTCGCGGCTTTCGTCTCGAACGCGTTCGCCCGGCGGGAGCGCAAGCTCGCCTGGCTCGGCCGGCCGCCGGTCGCCGTGGCCGTCGCGCCCCCCGCGTCGCTGCAACCGATCCCCCCGGCGACGCCACCGGCGACTTCGCCGTCGGCGCCCGCGCCGGCCGCCACGACGAAGCCGAAGGCGCCGGCCCCCGCGTCCGGCGCGGCCGCGCCGCCCCCCCCCGCCCGTCCCGCCGCCTCTCCCGCTCCGACCGCGTCCGATTTCGCTCCCCATCCCGACCGGCCCTGGATCGAGATCGCGCCCGAGCAGGCGAAGACGCTCTTCGACCGCGGCGCGCTCTTCGTCGACGCGCGCCGCAGCGCCGCCTTCCGGGAGGGACACGTCCGCGGCGCCCGCTCGATCTCCGTCTGGGAATCGGACGCCGACGAGAAGATCAAGGCCCTCCTCGACGAAGGGCGCGACACGAACGCTCCGATCGTCGCCTACTGCAGCGGCGGCGACTGCGAGGACTCGCACCAGCTCGCGCAGAAGCTCTGGGGCGTGACGTTCGACAACGTCTACGTCTACCGCGACGGATTCCCCGACTGGCAGAAGCACGGATGGCCCGTCGCGGCCGGGGAGGAAAAATGAACGCCGCCCGGCCGTCTCTGCTCCTCCGTTCGGCCGTCCTGATCGGGCGGCTCGTCCTCGGCGCCGTGTTCATCGTCGCGGCGGGGCCAAAGATCATGGATCCCCCGGGATTCGCGCACATGATCGCGAACTACCGGCTCTTTCCCCTCTCCCTCGTGCACGCGGCGGCGCTCGTCCTCCCGTGGATCGAGATGCTCTGCGGCCTCGCCCTCGTCTCGGGGGTCTTCTGGAGGACGGCGGGCAAGCTCGCCGCGGCGATGCTCGTGGTGTTCATCCTCGCGATCGGGACGAATCTCGCGCGCGACCGGGCCGTCCAGTGCGGCTGCTTCGACGTCCACGCCGCGCAGAAGACGCACGCCGAGCTGATCGGGGAGATGCGGTGGGTGCTCGTCCGCGACGGCGCGCTCGTCGCGGTCGCGGTTTTCGTCCTCGGGATCGGAAAGCGGCGCTCCCGCCGCGGGACGGCCGCCGGCGCGTTGCTCGGCGTCCTGCTCATCGCCGCCGCCGGCTGCCGTCCCGCGGCCGAACGGCCGGCCGCCCCGGCCGCCACGTCGCACGCGCTGCGGGGCGTGATCACGGCGATCGACGCGCAGCGGCGGGAGATCACGGTCGAGCACGAAGCCGTCCCCGGCTACATGGGCGCGATGACGATGCCCTTTCCGGTGGACCCGGCCGTGCGCCTCGACGCGCTCGCGCCCGGGGACGAGATCACGGCGCGCCTCGTCGTCGACGGGTCCCGTTCACGCCTCGACGAGATCTCGGTGATCGCCCGAAAGAAGACCCCGGGCGAGGCGCCGGCGATCGACCCGGCGAAGATCGCCGCCGTCGGACGGCCTTTCCCCGACTTCCGGCTCGTCGACCAGGACGGAAGATCCTTCGCGCTCTCGGATTTTCGGGGAAAGCCCGTCGTCCTCTCCTTCATCTACACACGCTGTCCCCTGCCGTGGGCCTGTCCGGCGACCGTCGCCCGGCTCGCGCGCGTCGGCGCTTCCGACCTGGCTCCCCATTTCGTCCTCGTGACGCTCGACCCGAAGAACGACACCCCCGCGGTGCTCCACGACTACGCCCGGCAGGTGGACGTCGGAAGCGGCCGGTGGTCGTTCGCGACGGGGAACCCCGAGGCGATCGCCGCGGTCGCGGAGCACGCGGGAGCCTTCTTCGAGCGTGACGGAAGCTCGATCACGCACTCCCTCGTCGTCGTCACGATCGGCCCCGACGGGACGGTTCTCGGACGCCATGAAGGCCGGGACTGGAAACATGAAGACGTGCTCGCGGACCTCGCGGCTCTGAGAAAATGACCCCTGCGCCGCCGGAAGGTCCGGCGGAAAGTCTTCGCCGAGGAGGCCCGATGTTCGTTCGCTCCGTCGCCGCCGCCGTCTTCCTGTCGTTTGCCGCCGGGGGCGTCTGGGCGCTCGCCGCCGACGCGGGCGCGCGCCCGTCGCCGCTCTTCCTCCAGAAGTGCGCGAAGTGCCACGGCGAGGACGGGCGCGCGCAGACGCCGAAAGGGAAGAAGCTCAAGGCTCAGGATTTCACCGACCCCGATTTCCAGCAGCACAAGAGCGACTCCCGGCTCGTCGAGGCGATCACGAACGGCACCGACAAGGACATGCCGGCCTTCGGCAAGCTGCTCACGCCCCAGGAGATCGAGTCTCTCCTCGGCGTCGTGCGGAGCTTCTCGCGGTAGAACGCGGCCGTTTCGCGCCGACGCCTTCCGGTCCGCTCCACTTCGGATCCTTGATGACGGCGCTCGCGTCGTGGCTCTTCGCCCGGAGCGCCGGAGGACCTTCGCCGCGCCGGAGCGGCTTCGGCCGCGAAGGCGGGGAGTGGCTCGTGCGGATCGAGGACCTCGACGCTCCGCGCGTGATCGACGGATGCGCACAGGAGCAAATCCGGCTCCTGTCCCTCTGCGGCCTCGAAAGCGACGGCCCGGTGGTCCGGCAGTCGGAACGAGTCCCGCTCTACGACGAGCGCTTCCGCGAGCTCCTCGACGCCGGGCTCGTCTACCCGTGCCGCTGCTCGCGCCGGGAGATCGCGACGTCGGCCTCGGCGCCGCACGGAGCGGCCGAGCCGGTCTATCCCGGAACCTGCCGCGACGCGGACGTCGATCCGGCCGACGCCCGCGCCTGGCGGTTCCGGGTCGAGGAAGGAGCCGTCGAATTCGTCGACGAAGTGTTCGGGCGAGAGCGTCAGGACGTCGCCCGCGACGTCGGCGATTTCGTCGTGCGGCGCGAGCAGCCCGCGCGCGCATACGCCTACCAGTTCGCGGTCGTCGTCGACGACGCCGAGCAGGAGATGACGCAGGTCGTCCGGGGCGCGGACCTGCTCGACTCGACGCCGCGCCAGATCCTGCTCGCGCGGTCGCTCGGGTTGCCGCCGCTGCGCTACGCCCACGTCCCGGTGCTCGTCAGCTCCCAGGGAGAGAAGCTGTCCAAGCGCGCCGGCAGCCGGCAGCTCGCGGAGGCCGCGGGAAGGGGGCAGCTTCCGGACATCGTCGCCGCCCTCCTGACGACGCTCGGGCAGGAACCGACGCTCGACCGGGCGCTCGCGGGCTTCGATCCGTCGCGGATACCGCGCCGCCGGGAAACCGGCCTGGCTCCTCCTCCTTGAGCCATTCCTTCCGCGGCGGTTTCCCGACGCCGCCGCCGGCCGTTCACGGGAGGTGCTACTTCGGAGGGCCCGGCGGCGACACGGCGAGCACGTAATCGAGAACCTGCTTCTCTTCCTCGGGAGTCAGCTTCGCCTTCTCCGCCATCTTCTCGAGGAGCGCCGGCCATTTCTCGGGTCCGACCCGGTCGGGCCGGTACATCCGGTGGCACGCGTGGCATTTCGCCGTGTAGAGGGCGCGCCCGGGAGCAGTTTCGGGAGTCGCCGGCGGGAGGGTCGTGGCGCACGCGGCGGCCGCGGCCAAAGCCCAGGCGACGGCGAGCGCGCTCCCGACCCGCCTCAAAAGTAGAAGCCGAGGATCGCCCGCGCGCCGACGTCGCCGTCCCGCGAGGTCAATCCGAAGTACGGCCCGAGCGCGATCCACGCCTTCTCCCCCTGATAGGAGACGACCGGGCCGATCTTCCCGTTGGACTCCGAGAAAGAGCCGTGCCCCTCGACGCCGAGATTGACCCGCGGCGAAAGCTCGTACGAGGCGCCGGCGGCCCATTCCTTCCGCCACGGGAGATGCCGCCCCGTCTCGTCGTCGACGGGGCGCAAGAAGATGAAGTTCCCGGCGACGTTCACCGCGCCGAAGTCGCGAGCGAGGATGAGCTTGAATTCCGGCTCCCCCCAGCCGTGCACCTTGAACGGCTGCTCGTACTCGGCGTAGAGCTCGACGTCGACCGGCCACTTCCCCGGCTCTCCGAGCCGGTACTTCGCCTCGATCTTCGAGGCGTCCCAGTCGAGAGAGGAGTCCCCTTCCCTGGCGAGGATCGTGTAGAGCGAGATGTCGAGCCGGTCCGTCAGGCCGAACTCCCCCTCGATCTGGAGCTGGCCGTCGATCTGCTTCGGGACGGCGTCGTCGTCCTCCCGCGTGATCCAGGTCTCGAGCTCGGCGGCGCCCTTCGGAAGCGTCGCGTACGGGTACGTGAAGAGGTAGAACTTGCGGTCGGCGCGGGCGGAGGCGGCGAACCCGAGGAGCAGCACCGCCACGGCGCACGCCGAAACCCGGACTCGCGGGGCCATCGGCGTTCCTTTCATTGATTCTAAGACTCAGTCTCAATCAGGAGGCGCGCCCCGTCGCGGGGCGGCCGCGCGCTTTCGATTTCCGGATCGACCGCCGTGCTCTTCCGGCAGTCCCGGCAGAATCCCCGGATGTGGTGGCTGTGGGTGACCGCGCGAAACCCCGCGCGGGCGCATACGCGATCCTGGAGCTCCTCGATCTTCGGCTCGAAGAACTCGATGATCTTGCCGCACCCGAGACAGATCATGTGGTCGTGATGCTCCCCCGCGTGGAGGCGTTCGTAGAGGAACCCCTCGTCGCCCACGCGCACCCGGCCGACGACGCCCGCGGCGATCAGGAGCTCGAGCCCGCGATAGATCGTCGCCCGGGAGATCTTCCTCCCCCGCTGCTTCATCCGGAAGAGGAGCTCGTCCGCCTCGAAATGCTCGTGGCGCTTGAAGATCTCGTCGAAGAGGACGCGCCGCTCCGGCGTGAATTTCAGGCCGTGCCGCTTCAGGTACGCCTCGAAGAGGACGGCTTCGCGTCGGTTCGGCATCGGTCAGGCGGCGCGGGGAACGCGCGTGGTTGACATTGCGACTCAGTCTCAGCCGTGATACTGTCCCGGACGCGGCCCGTTGTCAAGAGGAGATCGCCGGCCATGCTCGAGAGTTTCGTCATCGTCCTGCGGGAAGGGATCGAGGCCGCGCTCGTGGTCGCGATCGTCGTCGGCGCGCTGCGGAAGGCGGGGCGGGAAGACCTCTACGGCCGGGTCGCGCTCGGGATCGCGCTCGCGGTCGCGGCGTCGATCGCCGGCGGGATCTTGCTGCGCGGCTTCGCGCTCGACGAGGACGTCTTCGAGGGCTTCCTGATGCTCGTCGCGGCGGGGTTCGTCGCGACGATGATGGTGTGGATTCACCGGACCTCCCACCGCATGCGGGAGCAGGTGGGCACGCGCGTCGCGTCCGCGCTCGGCCGCGGCGGCGCGGCGGTCTTCTGGCTGACGTTCCTGCTCGTCGCGCGCGAGGGGATCGAGGCGGTGCTCTTCCTCTCTGCGGCGTCGTTGAACAGCGCCACGCTCGCCGCAGTGGCCGGCGGCACGCTCGGCCTCGCGGTCGCGGTCGCCTTCGGCGTCGCGTTCGCGCGCGGCAGCCTCCGGATCGATCTCAAACGATTCTTCGCGATCACGAGCTTCGTGCTCGGGCTCCTCCTCGTCCAGCTCTTCGTGGGCGGCCTGCATGAGCTCGCCGAGGCGGGCCTGATCCCGGTGGGCCGGACCGAGATGGCGGTGATCGGCCCGGTCGTGAAGAACAACGTGATCTTCGTGCTCGCCGTGCTCCTCGTCCCCTTCTTCGCGATCGCGACCGCCCGGAAAGGGGCGACGCCCGCCGGAGAGGGGCCGGAAGCGCGGCTGGTCCGCGCCCGCGACCTCCGCGAAAAGCGGGGTCTCCGGGTCGCCGCGGCCCTCTCCGCCTTGATCCTCGTCGTTCTCGGAGTGAGCTTCGTTCGCGCCGAAACGGGCCGCCGGCTCACGCCGGCGATCGTCGTGCCCGTCGCGGGCGGCGAGCTGCGCATCCCGGTCGCGACGGTCTCCGACGGGCACCTCCATCGGTTCAGCACCGACGTCGCGGGCCACGCGGCGCGCTTCCTCGTGATCCGGGCCGGGAAGGAGGTCAAGACCGCGTTCGACGCCTGCCAGGTCTGCGGGACGGACGGGTACAACGAGATCGGCGGCAATGTCGTCTGCCTCAACTGCGACGCCAACATCAACATCCCGACGATCGGACGGCCGGGCGGCTGCAACCCGATCCCGCTCCCCTCCCGCGTCGAGGGGAATTCGGTCGTGATCCGCGCGTCGGACCTCGCCGCCGAAGCGGCGCAGTTTCCGGCCGCCCCGGGCGGGCGCTGAGGAACGGATGTTCTTTCGGATCCTCGCCAGTTCGTTCCGCCGGAGCCGCCGGCGCAAGACGGTGGCCTTCATCGCGCTCGCGATCGCGTCCGCGGTCTGGACGCTCGTCCTCGCGATCGGGTCGGGCATCGGCGACCGCGCGCGCCGCGACCTGACCGCGTACGGCGCGAACATCGTCGTCCTTCCCGAGACGGCGAAGGCGTCGCCGTCGATCCTCGGCGCTCCGCTTCCCGCGCCCCCGTCGCCGCAGGCGCTGCCCGAACGGGCGCTCGACGCCTTCCCCGATCTCTTCTGGAAGAACAACATCACGGCGATCTCGCCCGTTCTCGAATTCTCCGCGACGGCCAACGGGAGCCCGGTCGCGGCGGAGGGGGTCGATTTCCGGAGAGAGCGCCGCACGGAGAAGGGAGAGCCCCTCGAGACGAGCGTCCTCGGGGCGCATCCCGCTTGGAAGATCGAGCGGGGGCGCTGGCCCTCCGACGGCGCCGAGGAGGCGGCGGCGGGCGTCCGCGCGGCCGACGGGCGCCCGTGGGCCCCGGGAACCCGGCTCGCGGTCGCCGGCCCGGGAGGGACGCGGACCGTGACGATCACGGGGATCTTCCGTTCCGGCGAGCGGGAGGACACGGCCCTCCTCCTGCCGCTTTCGGCCGCGCAGGCGATCGCCGGCGCGCCGGGACGCATCGGCCGCATCGACGTCACCGCGATGACGACCCCCGAGTCGAAGCTCCAGGCCGCCCTCCATCGCGACCCGAGGAAGCTCCCGCCGGCCGAGTATGATCGCTGGTACTGCACCCCCTACGCTTCGTCGATCGCCGCGCAGATCGGAGAGGCGATCCCCGGCGCGCGCGCCGCGCCGCTGCGCCGGGTGACCGCCGACGAGGAGCGTTCCGCCCACGTCGCCGAGACCCTGCTCCTCTTCGCGGCGGGGGCCGCCCTGCTCGCCGCGCTGCTCGCGGTGTTCTCGACGCTCTTCGACTCCGTCACCGAGCGAGCACCCGAGATCGGCCTCTGGAAGGCCCTCGGCGCCGAGCCGGAGAAGGTCGCCGCGGTGTTCCTCGCCGAAGCCGCCGTGAACGGGCTTCTCGGCGGCGCGGCGGGAGCGGCCGCCGGGTTCCTCGCCGCGCCGGCGCTGGCGCGCGCGATCTTCGGCTTCTCCGTCGTTCGGACGCCGCTGCTGGCCGCCGTCGCCGTGGCGGCGGCGGTCTTCGTCTCGGTCGCCGCCTCGCTGGAGCCGGTCCGGCGCGCGATCGCCCTCGAGCCGATCGCGGCGCTCCGGGAAGCGTGACGCGGTGAGCTTCGCCGGACGTCAGCTCCTGCGATCGTTCCAGCGCCGGCTTCCGCGCTACGTCCCGGCGATCGTCGCGATCGCGATCGCCGCCGCCGCGATCGGCGGCCTCGGCTCGCTCGCCTCCGACGTCTCCCGCAAGATGACCCGGGAGTTCCGGCTCCGCGGGCCGAACGCGGTCGCCCGAAGCCGCGACGGCCGCCCCCTTCCCGGCGACGCGACGCGCCGGATCCTCGCGGCGCCGGAAGTCGAGCGCGCGCTGCCGATCCGGATCCAGGATGTCGCCGCCGGGTCGCGCCGCGTCACCGCGGTCGCCGTCGACTTCTCCCGGGCGAAACCGTTCTTCGCCACCTGGGACCTCGACGGCGCGCTTCCGGCGTCTCCCGGCGAAGCCGTCGCCGGCGTGCGTCTGTTCGACCGGCTCGGCCTCGACCGGTCGCGCGAAGTGACGGTCGGCCTTCCCGGGGGCGCGCGGAAGATCCGGATCGTCGGCCGGGTGGCGACCGGCGAGGGGGAAGACGAAGAGCTCATCCTCCCCTGGGCGGATCTGCCGCGGACGGATCCCGGGGAAGCGGACGCCGTGCTCCTTCGCATCGCGGGAAGCGGCCGCCGCATCACCGGATCGGCCGCGGGAATCGAGCGCGCCTCCGGCGCGAGAGTCGACCCGCTGCTCGCGGTCTCGACCTCCGAAGGGCGGATCGTCGTGCGCCTGAGGGGACTCCTCACCGCGATGGGGATCGCGATCGCGGCGCTGGCGGCGCTCGGCACGGCGACGACGCTGATGGCCGCCGTCGTCCAGCGCCGCCGCGAGATCGCGCTCGAGAAATCGCTCGGCGCGGAGGGGCGGCGACTCTTCGTGCGCTTCCTCGCCGAAGGCGCGGCGCTGGGGGCGATCGGCGGCGCCGCAGGGTCGGTGGCGGGCCTTCTGATCGCCGATCGGCTCGAACGTTCGCTCTTCGGCGTTCCGCTGACGGTGTCGGCGTTCTGGGTGGCCGTCCCCTTCCTGCTCTCGATCGTGACCGCCGCGGCGGCCGGGCTTCCCTCCGTCGGGCGAGCGCTCCGGATCGAGGCGATCACCGCCTTGAGGAACGAATAGACGAATGAGCGATGAACGAATGAACGACATCCTCGTCTTCGAAAACGTCACCCGCGCGTATCCGCGCGGACCGCTCGCGCTCGACGACGTCAGCGTCTCGATCGCCGCGGGCGAATTCGTGGCGGTCGTCGGACCTTCGGGATCCGGAAAATCGACTCTCCTGCATCTGGCCGCCGGGCTCGACCGCCCGGACCGGGGGCGTATCGTCGTCGACGGCGTCGACACGACCGCCGTCTCCGAGAGGGAGCGAATTCGCCTCCGCCGCGAGAAGATCGGGCTCGTCTTCCAGGCGTTCTACACCGTGCCCTATCTGACGGCTGTCGAGAACGTCATGCTCGCGCAGGATCTCCATTCGCTCGTCGACGAGAAAGAGGCGCGCGAAGTGCTCGGGAGGGTCGGGCTCGCCGCGAGGTCCGACGCGCTCCCCTCGCAGCTCTCGGGAGGCGAGCTCCAGCGCGTCTGCATCGCGCGCGCCCTCATCAACCGGCCGAAGCTCCTCCTCGCCGACGAGCCCACGGGCAACCTCGACGAGGAGAACGAGAACGTCGTGCTCGAGCTCTTCCAGGAGCTCCACCGCGAGGGGCAGACGATCGTCATGGTGACGCACGACCTCACCGTCTCCAAGCTCGCCGACCGGCGGCTCACGCTCGAGCACGGGCGAATCGTCGGCTCGTTCATGACGCCCGCCGAGGCGGAGGAAGCGATGGACGAGGCGCTCGAGCGGATCTGGATCCTGCGGGAGCGCGGCGACCGCAGCATGCACCGCCTCGTCTCCGGCCCGCACGGCGCGCCGCCGACGCTCTTGAAGCGAATCGCCGACCGGGGGCTCATCGCCTTCGCGGACGATTCCGTCGAGCTGACCGAAACGGGCTACGAGCGCGCCCGGAACCTCATCCGGCGCCAGCGGCTGGCGGAGATGCTCTTCACTCAGACTCTCTCGCTCGACGCGAAGGTCACCGAGCGGGAGGCTTGCCGCTTCGAGCACATCCTGTCGCTGGAGGTCACCGATTCGATCTGCGCGTTTCTGAAGCACCCGAGGGCGTGTCCGCACGGCGCGGAGATTCCGCGCGGTGCCTGCTGCATCTGAGGATGGGCACGGCGATGCATCGAGCCGGACGGGCGCGTGGAGCCCGCCCGCGGCCTTAACGTACGCCACGGTACGCCGCGGCCGCGGGCCGGGCTCCCCGCATCCCGTCGGGTTCGCGCCTCGCCGCGCCTCGGCAAGAGTCCTCGCTGCACTTCTCGGCAGCCCTCGAGATCCCAGGATGTCGTGTATTGTTGAGCTTAGCGAAAAATGATCTTCGCGAAGCGGCGCTTTCCGACACGCAGGCGGACTTCGCCACCCGCGACGCGCGGAATCGTTTGCTTCGGGTCCGACGCGCGAACGTCGTCCACGTCGACCGCGCCTGACGCGATGAGGCGCCGCGCCTCGGCGTTCGACGGGGCGAGCCCTGCCTCGCAGAGAATCTTCGGAAGAACCTCCTCAGCGCCGGAGGCCGGCAGCACGATCTCCTCGTAGCGCGCCGGGTCCTCCCGCTTCGAGAAGACGCGGACGAACTCCTCCTCGGCGGCGCGTCCCGCTTCGTCGCCGCCGTGGTATCGGCCGACGATCTGCCTCGCGAGCGCCTTCTTCGCGTCCATGGGGTGCATCGTCCGCTTCTTCTCCTCGATGACCTCCGGGAGATCGTCCGTCAGGAGGAGGTAATAGCTCCACATCGTCTCGTCGGAGATCGACATGAGCTTGCCGTACATCTCGGACGGGGGGTCGCTCACGCCGATCGCGTTGCCCAGCGACTTCGACATCTTCTCGACACCGTCGGTCCCGACGAGGAGCGGCACCGTCATCACGACCTGCGGCTCCATTCCCTCCTCGCGCATCAGATCGCGGCCGAGAAGGAGGTTGAAGAGCTGATCGGTCCCGCCGAGCTCGACGTCGGCGCCGAGGGCCACGGAGTCGTAGCCCTGGGACAGCGGGTACATCAGCTCGTGGAGGGCGATCGGCTGGTGCGCGTTCCACCGCCGCTGGAAATCGTCGCGCTCGAGAACGCGCGCGACGGTGATCCGCGACGCGAGCCGGACGAACCCGTCGGCGCCGAGCGGCGGACGGTTCTCCTTCCCGCCCCCGAGGAACCACTCCGAGTTGTAGCGGATCTCGGTCTTCTCGGGATCGAGCACCTTGTAGCACTGCTGCGCGTACGTCTCGGCGTTCTTCTCGATCTCCCCGCGCGTGAGCTGCGGTCGCGTGCTCTTCTTTCCGCTCGGATCGCCGATCAGGCCCGTGAAATCGCCGATCAGGAAGATGACGCGGTGATCCCGGTTCTGGAAATGCCGCATCTTGTGGAGGAGCACGGTGTGGCCGAGATGGATGTCGGGGGCCGAGGGATCGAAGCCGACCTTGACGACGAGCGGGCGCCCCTCCTTCTCGGAGCGCGCGAGCTTGCGGCGGAGGTCGGTTTCATCGATGACGTGCGAGCATCCCTTGACGAGGACGTCATAGTCGTCTGCCTGGCGCCGAGACTGCATTCAACGCATTATTTCCCAAGACTTACGGAATAGGAACTCCGCGCTCGGCGCGTTTCCTGCGTAAGATTGACGCCGATGGAAGACGCCGAAGACATCAACCGCCTCATCGCGGAGTTGAACGCCGAGGCCGCCCCGCGGGAAAAGGCGGACGAAACGGGATCCGAGGACTTCGAGATCTCGTCCGGCGCCGCCATCGACGTTTCCCCGGGCGGAGATCTGCGTCTGGACGGCTGGCTCGCGCAGCTCGTCGCGAGGAAGGGCAGCGATCTCCTCCTCGTCGCGGACGCGCCGCCCGCGGTCCGCCGCGACGCGGACTTCCAGTTCCTGGACGCCGAAAGGCTCTCGGGGCCCGAGATCGAGCGCGCCGTCCTCCCCGCTCTCTCCGCGCCGGCGCGCCGGGCCTACCGTGAGCGGTGGAACGCGGACGCGTCCCTTCGCCGCGGAGGGCAGCGGTTCCGCGTCAACCTCCACCGGGAACGCGGCCGGGCCGCCGCCGCGATTCGCGCGCTGCCGGCCGAGCCGCCGTCGTTTGCGGCACTCGGCCTCCCGGAGGAAGTCGCCCGTCTCGCCCATCTCGCGCGCGGTCTCGTGCTCGTCACCGGTCCGACCGGGTCGGGGAAGACGACGACGCTCGCCGCGCTGGTGGCTGAGATCAACCGCTCGAGCGCGCGGCACGTCGTGACGATCGAGGACCCGATCGAGTACGAGCACGCGCACCGCAAGTCCGTGATCGAGCAGATCGAGATCGGCGTCGACGCCCCGGACTTCGCCTCGGCGCTCCGCGCGTCGCTCCGGCAGGCGCCCGACGTCCTCGTGATCGGCGAGATGCGCGACCCGGAGACGATGGCGATCGCGCTCGCCGCGGCCGAAACGGGGCATCTCGTCCTCTCGACGCTCCACAGCTCCGACACCGCGGGAGCCGTCGCGCGGCTCGCCGACTCCTTCCCCCCCGAGCGCCAGGCGACCGTGCGCCAGGAGATCGCGATGGCGGTCGCGGCGATCCTCTCGCAGCACCTTCTGCCGCGGGCGGACGCAAAGGGGCGGGTCGTCGCGATCGAGCTGCTGCTCGCGACCGACGGCGCCCGCCAGCACATCCGGAAGAACGCGCTGCACCACCTCCACCAGGAGATCGCGATCGCGCGAAAGTTCGGCGCCGTGTCGCTCGAGCAGTCGCTGGCGAAGCTCGCGAAAGCGGGGCTCGTCGCGGCCGACGAGGCCCGCGCGCGGGCGCCGCATGCGGAGGAGTTCGACTCGTTTACGAGGGGGTAAAGCGCGCGCAAAGCGGTCGTCCCCGCGAAAGCGCGGACGCAGGGCTGGATTTCTGGATTCCCGCTTACGCGGGAATGACGGAAATCAAATACGTTGCAGGCGAAGCAATCATTCCCGCCGCGATCGCCCGTCTCGCTCGCGTCTCGCCGCGCCTCAAGACTTCCCGGGTGATTAGGGTACAGGAAATCGCTTGGACGTTCTCTCGCACCGGTGATTCTGGAAATCAGTTGTTCAGTTCGGAGAAGTCGAAAGCGGCGCGAGGCGCGAGCCCGGCGGGATGCGGGCGCCCGAGCCCGCGGCCGCGGCGTACCGGGGCGTACGTTAAGGCCGCGGGTCGTGGCGCACGCGCCCGCCCGGCTCGATGCATCACGCCGCCAGCAAGCTCATTTCGGAGGTAATGCCTCCAGCATCTTCTTCGCGTTATCCGCCTGATCTCCCTGCGGCGCGAGCTCGAGATACTTCTGGAAGTCGCGGCGGCTCGCCGGATAGCTCTTCTGGTTGTACTCGGACATCGCCATCCAGAAGTACGCGTTGGCCATGTCGGGCTTGATCTGCACCGCTTTCGCGAACGACGCGGTCGCCGAAACGTAGTCGCCGGCCGTGTACGACTCGACGCCGGCGTTGTAGTTGACCTCCGGGTTGTCGGCGTTGGCCTCGACGAATTTCTTCTTGTAGTCGACCGCCGCGGCGGTGTCGCCGGTCTTCTGGGCCGAGTCCATCAGGATGCCGTAGAGGTCCTTGTCCTTCGCGTCGAGCTCGAGGAGCTTGCGGCCGGCGGCGAGCGCCTTCGCGTAGTCCTTCCTCTCGTAGGCGAGCTGCGAGATCACTTTCCACGCCTGCGCGAGATCGGGCTTGGCGGCGACGGCCTCGTCGAACTTCTTCTCCGCTCCCGCCTTGTCCCCTTTCTGGATGAGCTCGACCCCCTCGTTGTAGGCGGCCACGCCCGGATCGACCTTCGGCGGAGGAGGAGCGGTGCCGGGGAAGGGGGGATGCATCGTGATCGACAGGTTGCCGTTGGCCGACGGCGTCTCCGTCTGGCTCGGCGAGAACCCGTCCCGTTCGACGCGCAGACCGTATTCCCATTTCGCATTGGGCACGGTCGCCGTGAACCGGCCGCTCTCGTCCGTCGTCTGAACGCTGTTGAAGTCTTTCTGTTTGGGCGTCGTGATCGTGATCTTGGCGCCCGTCACGGGCGTGCCGCTCTCGTCGACGACCATGCCGCCGAGCGTTCCTTCCGCCGCGTAGAGCGGAACATAGAGCAGGGCGACCGCGACCGCCAGCGCGGCGCGTGAGGCGACGAATTTCATGAGACCCTCCTCCTCTTGTTGGCGGGATTCTAGCGGATGGCATGCCAAATCGGAACAATTCCGGAAAAGCGGCGCGAAGGGGTCACACCGGGACGGCCGCGGGAGAAGCCGGGAGGGGGTCGTACCCGAGCGAGGGTCCGAGCCAGCGCTCGACCTCCGCCAGCGACAGCCCCTTCCGGGCGGCGTAGTCGGCCGCCTGGTCGCGGCCGATCCGGCCGACCGCGAAGTAACGGGCGCGGGGGTGGGCGAAGTAAAAGCCGGCGATCGAGCTGCCCGGCGACATCGCGAAGCTCTCCGTCAGGCGGACGCCCGTCCGCGCCTGCGCGTCGAGGAGGCGGAAGATCACCTCCTTTTCGGTGTGGTCCGGGCACGCCGGGTATCCGGGCGCCGGCCGGATGCCGCGATACCGCTCCTTCAGGAGGTCCTCGACGGTCAGCCGCTCGTCGCGCCCGAAGCCCCATTCCTGCCGCGCCCTCCGGTGCAGCCACTCCGCGCCCGCCTCGACGAGCCGGTCGCCGAGCGTCTTGACCATGATGGCCGCGTAGTCATCGTGCTCCCGCTCGTGATCGCGAGCGATCTCGTCGATTTCGCCGCCCGCCGTCACCACGAACGCGCCGACCGCGTCGCGCGGTCCGGGGCCCTCGGACGCGACGAAATCGGCCAGCGCCTGGTTCGGCTCTCCTTCGGGACGCTCTCCCTGCTGGCGGAGCGTGTGGAAGGCGCCGATCGGGCGCTGCGGATCGGCGGGGTCGAAGATCGCGACGTCGTCGCCGCGGGCGGCGGCCGGAAAGAAACCGAAGGCCGCGCGCACGCGGACTCGGCCGCCGGCGGCCAGCCGGTCGAGCATCCGGCCGGCGTCGAGGTACAGCTCGCGCGCCCGCGAGCCGGCCTCGGCGTCCTCGAGGATCTGCGGATAGCGGCCGCGCATCCCCCACGCGTGGAAGAACGGGGTCCAGTCGATCAGCGGGAGGAGCTCGTCCCACGGAAGCGCCTCGATCGTCCGCGCTCCGAAGAAAGAGGGGGTCGCGGGCGGCTCGCGCTCCCAGTCGATCGGCGTCCGCCGCCGCCTTGCCTCCTCGAGAGGAAGGAGCGGCCGTTCGCCGCGGGCGAGGTGCGCCGCGCGCGCCTGCTCCTGGCGCTCCCGGTGGGCGCGCGCGAAGGAGGCGCGGTCCGCCGAGAGGAGCGCGGAAACGGCCGCGACGGCCCGGGACGCGTCGGGAACGTGGACGACCGGCGCCGAGTACGCCGGCGCGATCCGGATCGCGGTGTGGAGCGGGCTCGTCGTCGCGCCGCCGATCAGGAGAGGCACGGAGAAGCCCTCCCGCTCGAGCGCCTGCGCCACGTGGACCATCTCGTCGAGCGACGGCGTGATCAGGCCCGACAGCCCGACGACGTCGACGTTCCTCTCGCGCGCGGCGCGGAGGATCCGGTCGGCCGGGACCATCACGCCGAGATCGATCACTTCGTAGTTGTTGCAGGAGAGCACGACCCCGACGATGTTCTTGCCGATGTCGTGGACGTCCCCCTTCACCGTCGCGAGCAGCACCTTTCCGGCGTTCGAGCGCTCGCCGGCCGTCTTTTCCGCCTCGAGATACGGCAGGAGGACCGCGACCGCCCGTTTCATGACGCGCGCGCTCTTGACGACCTGCGGGAGGAACATCTTCCCGCTCCCGAAGAGGTCCCCGACGACGTTCATCCCGGCCATCAGCGGCCCTTCGATCACGGCGAGCGGCCGGCCGAGCTTGAGCCGCGCCTCTTCGACGTCTTCGTCGACGTGGTCGACGATCCCCTTGACGAGGGCGTGCGCGAGGCGCTCCTCGACGGGCGCCGAACGCCAGTCTTCCTCCGCCGCCGCTCCCCTTTCCTTCCCGCGCACCGACTCCGCGAGCGCGAGGAGCCGCTCGGTCGCGTCGGGCCGGCGGTTCAGCAGGACGTCCTCGACCCGCTCGCGCAGCTCCGGGTCGATCTCCTCGTACACCTCGAGCTGGCCGGCGTTGACGATTCCCATGTCCATCCCCGCGCGGATCGCGTGGTACAGGAACGCCGAGTGCATCGCCTCGCGCACCCCGCGGTTGCCGCGGAAGGAGAACGAGATGTTGCTCACACCGCCGCTCACCTTGCAGCCCGGGAGCTCCGACTTGATCCGGCGCACGGCCTCGAGGAAGCTCACGGCATACGCGTCGTGCTCCTCGATCCCGGTCGCGATCGTGAGCACGTTGGGGTCGAAGATGACGTCCGAGGAGGGAAAGCCGAGCTCCGTGAGGATCGCGTGGGCGCGCCGGCATATCGCCACGCGCCGCTCGGTCGTCGTCGCCTGACCCTCCTCGTCGAAGGCCATCACGACGACCGCCGCGCCGTAGCGCCGCACGAGCTTCGCCTGCCGGCGAAACTCCTCCTCTCCTTCCTTGAGCGACAGCGAGTTGACGACTCCCTTCCCCTGCAGGCATTGCAGCCCCGCCTCGAGGACCGGCCATCGCGAGCTGTCCACCATGATCGGGAGACGGGAAATCTCGGGCTCGGCCGCGACGAGGCTCAGGAAATCGCGCATCGCCCGTTCGGAGTCGAGCATCCCTTCGTCCATGTTGACGTCGAGGATGTTGGCGCCTCCTTCGACCTGCTGCCGCGCGACCGAGAGGGCGCCTTCGAGGTCCCCTTCCAGGACGAGCCTCGCGAACTTCGGCGATCCCGTGACGTTCGTCCGCTCCCCGACGACGATGAAGTTCGAGTCGGGACGGATCGTGAGCGGCTCGAGCCCGGACAGGCGCGTGTACGGCGGCGGCGACGCCGGCACGCGCGGCGGGAACGGGCGCACGGCCTCCGCGATCCGGCGGATGTGCTCCGGCGTCGTCCCGCAGCACCCGCCGGCGAAGTTGATCCACCCGCGTTCGGCGAAGCGCGCGAGATCGGCGGCCATCTTCTCCGGCGTCTCGTCGAAGCCGCCGAACGCGTTCGGAAGCCCCGCGTTGGGATACGCGCTGACGGCGACCGGCGCGAGCCCGGCGAGCTCCTCGAGGTAGGGCGCCATCTCGGGGGCGCCGAGCGCGCAGTTGAGCCCCACGGAGAGCAGGTCCGCGTGCGAAACCGAGATCCAGAAGGCCTCGATGAGCTGACCCGAGAGGGTCCGTCCGCTGCGGTCCGTGATCGTCCCCGAGACCATCACGGGAACGCGGAGGCCGCGCGACTCGAAGACCGTCTCGATCGCGAAGAGCGCGGCCTTCGCGACCAGGGTGTCGAACACGGTCTCGACGAGGAGGAGATCGACGCCGCCCTCGAGGAGCGCCGCCGCCTGCTCCGCATACGCCCCGACGAAGTCGTCCCACCGCTTCTCCCGCCATCCGGGACGATTGACGTCCGTCGAGAGCGACAGCGTCCGGTTCGTGGGACCCATCGAGCCGGCGACGAACGCCGGCCGCCCATGGGCCGCCGCGAAGGCATCCGCCGCCCGACGCGCGATCCGGGCCGCCTCCCGGTTGATCTCCGCGACGTGCGGCTCCAGACGGTAATCGGCCATCGAGATGGCGTTCGCGTTGAAGGTGTTCGTCTCGATGACGTCCGCGCCCGCCTCGAGATACTGCCGGTGGATCGCCTCGACGATCCCGGGGCGCGTGATCGACAGCAGGTCGTTGTTCCCGCGCAGGTCGACGGGGTGCGCCCGGAACCGCTCGCCCCGATAGGCCGCCTCGTCGAGGCCGTGCGCCTGGATCATCGTCCCCATGGCGCCGTCGATCACGACGATGCGCTCTTTCAGGAGCGCGGCAAGAGCGTCGCCTTTTTCCCCCTTGTCACCGGGAGAGCGGGGGTGAGGTTTCGCGGCGCGCGGGGTCACGACGGGCCTTCGGCCGCCGCGGCGCGCCGGGCCGCGGCGGGCACCGCCTCGAGGATCGTCGCCACCGAGGCGTACTTCTGCATCGGCATGACGTGCATCCCCGGGGCGACCGCGGCGATGGCCGCCGCGAGCTCCCTCGCGATCGCAAGCCCTTCCTCCGCCTCGAACTCGGGGCCGCGCTCGGCCGCGCGCCGCATCCGCGCGATCGTCTCCTCGGGCACGACCATCCCCGGCACCTCGTTGGCGAAATAGAGCGTCTGCTTCAGGCTCTTGAGCGGGATGAGCCCGACGAGAACCGGTATCGCGCGGGCGTCGGGGCGGGCGAAGAACGTCTCCAGCGCGGCCGGGTCGAAGACCGGCTGCGTCTGCGCGAACGTGGCGCCCGCCTCGATCTTCGCCCGGAGCTTCGAGAACTCGACCTCGAGGTCGCGCGCCGCGGGGTTGGCCGCGCAGCCGATCGCAAACGACGTCGGCGCGCCGATCGGGTTCCCGACGAGATCGGCGCCGGCGTTTAAGATCTTCGCGATCCGCAGCAGGCCGAGCGTGTCGACCTCGGAAACCTGGTGACCGTCGGGATAGTCGCCGATCTTGAGCGGGTCGCCTCCGAGGCAGAGCAGCGCCTTCAACCCCAGCGCCGAGGCGCCGAGCAGGTCCGATTGGATCCCGAGCACGTTGCGGTCGCGCGTCGTGAACTGCACGATCGCGTCGAGCCCGGTCTCGCGCTGGATGAGCCCGGCGACGGCGACCGAGGACATGCGCAGGCGCGCCATCGGGTTGTCCGTGACGTTGACGGCGTCGACGCCGAGGCCCCGGAGCAGGCGGGCGGCTTCGATCGAGGAGCGGCAGTCCGCGCCCCGCGGCGGCTCGACCTCGACGGTGACCGCGAAGGACGTCGAGGCGAGCTTGCGCTTGAAATGCGAGGTCTCGATCGTCTCCCCGACGACCGCATGGGGGTAGCTCTCCCGCACCGCCTCGACCGCCGTCGCGAGCGGCCGCCGCGCGGCGCCGGAGAGCGCCCGCGCCATCGCGCGGACGTGCTCGGGGGTCGTCCCGCAACAGCCGCCGACGATCGCCGCGCCGTGGTCGACGAACTCGAGGGCGTACTCGCGGAAATAGTCGGGCGAGGCGTTGTAGACGTTGCGCCCGCGGATCAGCGTGGGATATCCGGCGTTGGGCATCACGGAGAGCGGCGCCCCGACCTGCGACGCGATCTGTCCGAAGACGTCGAGCGTCTCCTGCGGGCCGAGCGTGCAGTTGATCCCGGCGGCGTCCGCCCCGGCCGCGACGAGCGTGCGGAGCGCGTCTCCGGCCCGCTCGCCGAACGCGGTGCGCCCGTCGGCGTAGAACGTCATCTGCGCGACGATCGGGATGTCCGCCGAGAGGCCGCGCGCCGCCCGAACGGCTTCCGCGGCCTCGAGCAGGTTGCTGAACGACTCGAGAAGCAGGAGGTCGACCCCTTCCTCGACGAGGATCCGGATCTGCTCCTCGAAGATCTCGCGGACCTGGGAGAGCGCGAGAGACCCGTACGGCTTGACCATCGCGCCCAGCGGTCCGACGGAACCGGCGACGAAGATGTGCTCGCCGGCGCCGGCCTCCCGGGCGAGCGCGACCGCGGCGCGGTTGATCTTCTCGAGCGAGTCCGCCCAGTCGTGCTCGCGGAGCTTCACCCGGTTGGCGTCCCACGTGTTCGTCGTGAGGATGCGCGCGCCCGCGTCGACGTAGTCGTCGTGGACCTCGCTCACGGCGTCGGGCGCCGAGAGGCAGAGCGACGACTTCGCCGTCGACGGCTCCGCGCCGCGCGTGACGAGGAGCGTCCCGATCGCGCCGTCGGCGAGAAGGACGTCGTGTTCGAGCGCCTGGCGGAAATTTACAGCCATGAAAAAGCCCCTCCACGTCGATGAGGGGCGGAATCCGCGGAAATCGATCGCGAGCCTCTCATCTCATCTCTCCCCTCTCGGGGGTGGGATTTGGCACCTGACGCTTTCCGCGCGACACGGAACCCGGTTGCCGCGGCTTCACGGGGCCCATTCCCTCCGCCGCTCTGGATGAAATCAAAGAACCGAAAGAGATCGTAAGCATCCGTCCCGGCGGCTGTCAAGGCGATCCCGGCGGCCCGAGAGGAGGTCCGGCCGCCCGTGCCCCACGGTTCCGGACGGTCCAAACCGCTGGAAGGACGAGCGATCGGCCGACCGACGCGTCGTCGGCCCCGTATAATCTTTCATGAACCGGGGTGGGGGGCGCCGGGCTGAGGCGCTACGATGGGCCCGAGAAAAGAGGCCGCCGGAACGATGTTCGAAGAAAAGATCATCCTGCTCGTCGAGGACAACCCGGACGACGAGGAGCTGACGCTCCGCGCGCTCGCCCGAAGCAACATTCTGAACCCGGTGGTCGTCGCGCGCGACGGCGCGGAAGCCATCGACTATCTCTTCGGCGAAGGGACGCACGCGGGGCGCGACCCCGCGAAGACCCCCGCGGTGGTCCTCCTCGACCTCAAGCTTCCGAAGATCGGCGGGCTCGACGTGCTCGCGCGGATCCGCGCCGACGATCGGACGCGGCTCGTGCCGGTCGTGATCCTGACCTCCTCGCGCGAGGAGCAGGACCTGATCCGGGGCTACCGGACGGGGGCGAACAGCTACATCCTGAAGCCGGTCGATTTCGCGAAGTTCGTCGATGCCGTCCGGCAGCTGGGGCTGTATTGGCTCGTGCTCAACGAGCCGCCTCCTTTGTAGTCGCGGGAGTGGTGTCCCGCCCCGGGAATAACGATGGCGGCGTTCGGAGCGCCGCGGGGTAAGCTGCCAGTCGCCGCGATGATGGCGATGCGTTGCCATCGTCGAGTCGCGGCGGCGCCGCAGATTGCCCCGCGCCGC
>DATFVB010000155.1 GCA_035260525.1 Thermoanaerobaculia bacterium | reverse complement strand
GTGGGGTCGCACGACGGCGCGCGGGCGTGGATTCGACATCGATCTTCAAATCGACCCGGTCGTCGTCCCGGTCTATTCGCAGACCCCGACGGGAGACGACCGGTCTTTCGTCGACCGCCGCACGTTCGTCGGCCTGTACGTCAACGACGAGTGGACTCCCGTGAGCTTCCTCTCGCTGACGGCGGGCGCGCGGTGGGACCGCGTCGCCGAGACCCTCTTCGCGAAGGGACAGGAGGTCGGCGCTCCCGAGGCCGACGTCTCGCGCGACTCGCGGTCGGACGGGCAATGGTCGGGCGGGGTGTCCGCGCTCGGCCGCCTGATCGGCGACCGGGCCGGGACGGTCAACGAAGTGAACCTCTACGCGGCCGCGAAGTCGGCGTTCAAGCCGGCCGCGCCGAACCTGTCGGAAGCGGAGAGCGCCGAGATCCTGCAGCCCGAACGCACGCGAAGCGGCGAGATCGGCGTGAAGTCCCGCTGGCTCGATCGCCAGCTCTCCTTCGACGTCTCGCTCTTCCACATGATGTTCGAGAACCTCGTGGTCTCGACCGCGGGCCCGACGGGCGCGCCCGAGCTCGTCAACGCCGGAGAGGAGCGCTTCCAGGGCATGGAGATCGACGCCGCATTCCGTCCCGCCGCCCTGACGGACCTCGCGATCTCGGGAGGGTACGCGCATCACGACGCTCGGTTCGTCCGGTTCTCGTTCTTCAACGAGGACGGAGATCTGGTCGTGGTCGACGGAAACCGGCTCGAGCTCGTCGCCCGGGACCTCTGGAACCTGCGTGCCGCGTGGGAGCCCGCGCTCGGATTCGGCGCCTGGGCCGCGCTTCGCCATCAGAACGCCCGGCCCCTGAACCGGCGGAACACGTTCTCGACACCGGGTTTCGAGGATTGGGACGCCGGAGTCCGCTGGGCCTTCTCGAACCATCTCCGACTCTCGGTCGTCGGCAGGAACCTCGGGAACAGCCGCCACTTCGTCGCCGAAAGCGAGATCGGCGACAGCCAGTATTACGTCGCTCCGCCGCGGCGATTCTTCGGGGAGGTGAGCGTGTCGTTCTAGCGGGCGAGGCGAGACGTCGCCTTCCCTCGGATCGTTGAGAACGGCCTTCCGCCCGTCCCCGTCCCCGAACGCGTGAAGTCAGGCGCCCCCCTTCTGAGGCAAGCGCCTTCCCGCAGGCCTGCACCAGACGAAGTGCTGGGGAATTGGCGCCCGGCTCGATGCATCGCCGCGCGCGCTAAGGTACGACGGGCGCGTGCAGCGACAGCCCCAGCAGCATCGCGTGGAACACCGAGCGGATTTGCGTCTCCGAGAAGGGCTTCTGCTGCCCCGATCGCTCGGCGATCAGGCGGTCGCGAATCATCCCTTCCGCGGCGCCCATCAGCGCGGAGGCCGCCGCGTTCTCGTCGAACGAAGAATCGACGCTTCCGTCCCGTTTGCCGCGGCGGATCAGCGAGTGCAGCAGGTTCGAGAAGTCCATGAAACCTTTCGAGAGGCTGATCCCGGGCCCGACGCCGCGGATCCGCCGCCCCTCGAAGAGAAAGAGGTACGCCAGATCGTGGTCCTCTCCGAAGGCGGCGATCACGGTCGAGAGGAGCGCCTCGATCGCTTCGCGGGCATCCGAGGCCTCCGCGATCAGCTTCTGGATGCTCTCCGTCAGCGGGCGCCACAGCGTGTTGAACACCTCCTCGAGGAGTCCCGCCTTCCCGCCGACATAGCGCATGAGCTGCGATTCGGACGTCGCCGCTTCGCGGGCGATCGCCGCTGTCGAGGCCTGTTCGTACCCATGCTGGGCCATCAAGTGCTTCGCGGCGGCGAGGAGGCGCGAACGGCTGCTCGAAGTTGAATCGAGATCGATCGGCATCGCCGGAATAGTAGTACCGCCACCACCCACTGTCAACTGATCTCCCATGCTTTCATGGGTTTAACCGTCGAGCCCGCAATCGTTTAGAAGAACCGGGACCCGCTCAGCGCGCGAGCCGCCGTCGTCTGATGGCGAGCCGATAGATCAGCAGCACCAGGATGGTCCCAACGACCGCTCCGAGAAATCCGACCGGCTCCCCTTCCGAATACAAGCCGAGAGTTCGGCCGAGCACGCCGCCGACGACGGCGCCGATCACTCCGAGAACGGTCGTGACGATGATCCCGCCCGGATCCTTCCCCGGCATCACGAGCTTGGCGACCGCGCCGACCACGAGGCCGAAGACGATCCAGCCGAGGACGCCTCCCATCGCGTGATCAGGGGCGAGGCAGGGCGATCGCCCGGCCGGTCGAAACCGCGTAGACCGCGACGAGAACGAAGGCGCCCAGGATCGCGATACCCGCCCTTCCTCCGCCGGCGACTCCTCCGATCACCGCGCCCATCACGCCGAGAATGGGCGGCACGAGCGCGCTGTTCGGATCGCGGCCGGGCAACACGACCTTCGCCACGATGCCGACGCCAGCCCCCATCAAGATCCAGCCGACAACGAGCATTCGACCCCTCCTTCTCCCCGGCCGAGCAAAGTGGATGCCACGCGGAACCCGTCGCCGGAACGACGCTCGCGGAGGAAGGTCCCTCGCTCGTTTATTGCCGCCGCCCGGCGTCGGCAGGCGAGCTCGGGACTCAGCCCTCCGCGCTCATGTCGATGAGCGCTGCGCGCTAACGGTTATCATCGGCGCGTTGTCCCGATTCATCGCAGACGCGGAGCGAAGGGTTCGGCGCAAGCGGGCCTTGCTCGCCGTCGCGCTCACCGCCGCCGCCGCCCTCGGTTTTGCCGTGCGGTTGGCCTGCGAGAGGGAGCTCCGTCAGGGGTCTCCGCGGCGGTTCGTCTCGCCGGACTGCCTCTACCACATGCGGCGCGCCGCCTTTGCGGTCGCGCATTTCCCGAGGATTCCCGTCTTCGACCCCCTGATCGACTTCCCTCGCGGAGCGGTGGGGATCTGGCCGCCGCTCTTCGACGTGGCGCTCGCGGTTCCCGCGCGCGTGTTCTTCGGCGCCGCCGCTTCCCGCGAGCAGATCGCAGCCGCCGCTTCCGTCGTCCCGCCGTTCCTGGGAGCGCTCGCGGTGCTCGCCGCGGGCCTTTTCGCCGCCGCGGCGCGCCGGGGCGCCGCCTTCCCCGTCGCCCTCTTCGTCGCGCTCTGCGGCGCTCACGTCCAGTACTCGCAATACGGACACACCGACCAGCACGTCGCGGAGTCGCTCACGTCGCTGGCCGCGCTCGCGCTCTTCCTCCGGGCGCGCGACCGTCCCGGTCCGCGACGCGAGATGGCGGCGGGCGCCGCGCTCGGCATCGCCGCGCTGACGTGGCAGGGCGCGATCTGCTGGGGCGCGCTTTTCGCCCTCGTGCTCGCGATCGACGCGCTCCGGCGGCGCGAAGGGGAGGTCTTCCGGGCGGCGGTATTCGTCCTCGGCGGCGCGGCCGCCGTCGATGCGGCCGGCGTCGCGTACTGGACCCGCGGCGATCCCGTGCCCTTCACGTTCATCTCGTTCGGACCGTTCCAGCCGGTCTTCCTGCTCGCGATGGCCGCCGGGGTCGTCGCCGCCGACGGAATGATCGCCCTTTTCCGCCGGCGCTTTCGAGCTGCGGCGGTCCGCGCGGCGGTCGTTGCCGCCTTCACCGCCCTCCTCGCCGAGAGAATCCCCGATCTCGCCCGAAATCTCGCCGGGGGCATCGGCTACGTCGCACGCACGAGCCGCGGGACGTCCGGAACCGGCGGGCTGACCTCCTTTCCGCGCGAGATGCTCCTCCAGATCTACGAGGTCCGGCCGCTCCTCGCGGATGGATTTCGTCTCGCGTTCGACACGCTCTCGGCCGCGTTCTTCCTCGTCCCGATTGCGCTCGCGATCTGGATCCTCCGGGGGGCTCGCGGCCCGCGGCGGCCCGCGCACCTCGCGCTCGCGGGCTGGGGCACGCTCACGCTGTGGCTGGCGCTCTCGCAGCGGCTGAACATCTATTACGCGGCTCCGCTCGCCGGCCTCGCGGGGTGGGAGATCGCGCGGCAGGTCTCCGTCCGGCTCGCCCGCCGGCTCCGGAGCCGATCGGCCGCCCCGTGGCGCGCGGCGGTCGCGCTCGCGCTGCTCGCGACAGCGCTTCCCGGCCTTCGCCGGCAACTTGCGACGCAGTACGCTCCCGGCGACGACCTCATCCGAACGATGGAATGGGCGCGCACCCACCTTCCCCATGCCGTCTCCGCGTACGACTCCCGCTTCCTGCCGCCGATCCGCCCCGTCTCCGAGCTCGCCCGCGCGGAGGGCATGCTCTCCCCGTGGGCGCTCGGGCACTTCGTGACCTGGTACGCCGAGCTCCCCGCGCCCGCCGACGCCTTCGGCTACGGCTTCTTCGACTCGATCCGGTTCTTTCTCGCCGATTCCGAGACGGAGGCGCTCGCGATCGCGCGCGAGCGGCGCACGCGGTGGATCGCGGTGACGGACCTGACCCCGAAGATGAACGACTACGGGAAGATCCTCGGGCGCTCGCCGTACGTCGTCCCCACGGACCGGGGGCCGGCGCCGACCGCGGCGTATTTCCGGACGATGCAGTCGCGTCTCTACGATTTCGACGCGGCGGGGCCGCTCCCCCTGACGCACTTCCGGCTGGTCTACGCGTCCCGGACCGGCGCTCTTCGCGGCGGCCGGTTCGTCGCCCGCTGGAAGATCTTCGAGATCCTCGACGAGCCGTGAAACAGGTCATCGTCGTCGACGAATCGCTCGCCCTCCCCCGCGGAAAGCTCGCCGCGCAGGCTGCCCACGCGGCGATCGCGGCTTTCCTGCGCGCTCCGGCGCACGCCCGGAACGCCTGGCTCGCGGAGGGGATGCCGAAGGTCGTCCTCGCCTGCGGGTCCGAAGCCGAGCTCGCCGGGATCCACGACCGTGCGGCCGCCGCGCGCCTCCCGGCCGAGCTCATTCGCGACGCCGGCCGGACCGTCCTCCCCGAGGGGACGGCGACGTGCATCGGGATCGGGCCCGCCGACGATGCCGCGGTGGACGCGATCACCGGGGAGCTGAAGCTCGTCCGCTGAGCGGGCGGCGCCGGCCGGGCCCGCGTCAGGAGAGGGCCGAGACGATCCGATCCAGTCCCTCGTCGAACACGGAGGGCTCGGGGAGGAGGCTCACGACGACGACGTCGTCCCGTTCGAAGTCGAAGAACCAGCCGGGCTGGACGAGGACGCCCGCGGTTTCGAGAAGCGCGAGCGCAATGTCGCCTCCCGAGGGAGCCGCGGGCAGGCGTAAGACGGCGGACCATCCCCCTTCGACCGGAAAGCGGCCGGCGCCGGTCACGCGCGAGAGCGCGCGATCGAGCGCCGCGAGGTTCCTCCGGAGCCGTTCGCGGATCCTCACCGCCGCCCGCCCGCCGATCTCGAAGAGGCGCGGCAAGGCGAGCTGGACCGGTGTCGCGACCGACAAATAGGTGTCGGCGATCAGGTCGAGACGATCCGACGCCTCGCGCGCGGCGTCGGCGTCTCCCCCGACGGCGATCCACGCGAGCTTCAGCTGGGGGAGGGCGCACGACTTCGAGAGTCCCCCGAGCGAAAACGCGAGCGGCCCCTCCCGCGAGGAGGCGGCCGCCTCCGCCGGGTCGGGAGCGCCTTCGACCGGGAAATCGAGGAAGACCTCGTCGGACGCGAGCGCGTGGCGCGAGGGATCGAGGAGGGAGGCGAGACGCCGGCGCTCCTCGCGCCCGACGAAGCTTCCGGTCGGGTTGTTCGGATGAACCGACAGCACGGCGCGCGCTCCGGAATCGAGACCCCGTTCGACGGCCGCAAGATCGAGCCGCCACCGGTTCGCCGGCGGGGAAAGACGGAGCCGGTACGGAATCGCCGTCAACCCCTCGAGACGGATCAGGTGTTCGAAAAGCGGATAGCTCGGCTCCGGGACGAGCATCGAATCGCCGGCGTCGCCCAGCAGCTTGAGGAGGAAGGCGTAGGCCTCGCTCGTCGACGCGGTGAGGAAGATCCGGTCCGGCGAGACGTCTTCCCCCCTCGCCGCGTAGTAGCCGGCGACCGCTTCCCGCGCCGAGGCGAGGCCGCGGGGGTCCGGGCGGTAGATCGCGCTCCCGGGCGCGGCGAGCGCGTCGCGAAGCTCTTCGTCGGACGGGGAAAGACCCGCGGCGGTCGGGTTCGAGACGGTGAGGTCGAGGAACGGCTCCGCCCGCGACCGCAGCGCGGCCGTGATCGGGTTCTCGGAGAGGTCGGCCGGGGTGCGGCGCGAGAACTGCACGGGATCGATTCTACGGGCGGCACGCGATAATCCCCCCATGGACGAATGGGAGGACCGGCTCGCCGGGCTCGCCGCGATGCCGGCCCGGGTGGCAGGCTTCCGCGAGGCCTTCGCGGGAGACGGCGCCCGGGCGCGTCCGGAGCCGCAGGCGTTTTCCTACGTCGAGCAGGTCTGGCACCTCGCCGATCTCGAGGTCGAGGGATTCGGGGAGAGGATCCGGCGGCTGCTCGCCGAGGAGGCGCCGGCGCTTTCGAACTTCGACGGCGCTCGCATGGCCGCCGAGCGCGACTACCCAAGACGCGACGTCGCCGAGGGGCTCGGAGCGTTCGCCGAGGCCCGTGCCCGCAACGTCGAAGCTCTCCGCCGCACGACGGCGGCGGAACGGTCCCGCTCCGGCGTTCAGGAGGGGGTCGGCACCCTCCGTCTCGTCGAGATCCCTCTCCGCATGCTCGAGCACGACCGTTCGCACCGGTCGGAAATCGAAGCGCTCCTCCGCGCCGTCGCGGGGCTCTGAACGGTTCGGGGGTCGAATCCCCCCGCAACGGCGTTACACTGGAAGCGAACGGGAATGTCTCGAAAAGGACGGGCGCTGTGCGGAATCCTCGCGCTGGCCTTCGGCATCGGGCCTGCGACCGCCGGCGCGCAGCGTGTCAGGAGCGTCGTGCCGGGCGTCCCCATCGAATCCGATCTCGCTCCCGGCCGGGTCGACGCCTGGGAGGTTCGCCTCTCCGCCGGAGAGTTCCTTCACCTCGCCATGGAGCAGAATCACCTCGACGCGTCCGTTCGGATTCTCTCCTCGACGGGCGCCGAGTTGGCGCAAGCCGATAACGCGGCCGGCGAGGACGACCCGGTCACCCTCTCGGTCATCGCGACGCGCGGCGAAATCCTTCGAATCGAGATCAGGCTGCGGAGCGCGAAATCGGCCCGCGGACAATACCGGCTCTCGGTCGACCCACCGCGACCGGCGGCGCCCGATGACGCCCGACGCATCGACGCCGAGCGTCTTCGAGCCGTCGCGGATGCGCTCGCGGCGCGAGGATCGGCGGACGGGTCGAAGAAGGCGCTCGCGCAATACGAAACGACGCTCCCCGTCTGGCGGGCGATCGGAGACCGCCGTGAGGAAGCGGTCACTCTGGGCAGGATCAGTGAAACCCTCTGGCGGCTCGGAGATCTCCGCCAGGCGCTCTCCCGCGCGCAAGAAGCGCTCGAGCTGTCGCAATGTCTCGGGGAACGAGCTGCGGAAGGCGCGGCACTCGATCGCGTCGGCGTTTTCTTTTCGGAGGTCGGCGAGCAGCAGGAAGGCCTCGAGTATCTCGACGCCGCGCTCGATATTCGGCGGGCGGAAGAAAACCCCGTTGAAGTGGCCGAGACCATGAACAACATTGCCGTGGCCCGCGCCGCCATGGGCGAGTACGCCGAGGCCGTCTCGGGATACACCGAAGCGCTGAAATACGTGCGATCGGACGACCTGCGGGCGATGTTCCTGAAGAACCGCGCGGTCAACTACGCCATCCTCGGAGAATCGGACCGCGCGCGCGACGACCTCCAGGCCGCTCTGGCGACCTTCCGCGCACTCGGGAATTCGCATCTGGAGGCCATCGCGCGCTACTCGCTCGGCAACGTCTACGTCGACCAGAACGAACCGGCGGAAGCGCTCCGCCAGTACGCGGTCGCCGTCGGTCTCCTTCGCCGTTCCGGGGACAAGCGGACCGAGGCGGTGACCGTGAATCACATGGGCCTCGCGCACCTGGCGGCGGGTAAGCCCGGGATGGCGGTCGAGGAATTTCGCAAGGCGCGCGCAATGCTCCTCGCCGCGGGAGACCGGCGGCGCGAAGCCGCCGTTTTGGTCAACGTCGGACGGGCGGATCTCGCCCTGGGCCGCACCGCCGACGCCCTCGCTTGTCTTCGCGAAGCGCTGCCGCGGGTGCGGGCGTCCGGCGATCGGGGAAACGAAGCGACGGCGCTCCTTCACCTGGCCCGCGCGGAGCAGTCGTCCGGTGACCTCGATTCCGCGCGCCGGCACGTCGAAGAAGCGCTGCGGCTCACCGAATCGGTGCGCGGATCGATCCCCGCTCTCGGCGAGCGGGCGCTGTATCTCGCCAAGACTCGCGATCGCTACGATCTTCTGATCGACATCCTCATGGATCTCCACGCGAAAGAGCCGCAAAAGGGATGTGACGCCGAGGCGCTTCACGCGAGCGAGCGGTCGAAAGCCCGGAGTCTGGTCGAGCTGCTGCAGGAAGCGCGGATCGATCTCGGGAAAGACGTCGCCCCGAACCTTCTCGCGCGAGAGCGGACGCTGGAGGCCCGCCTCGAGAAGGAGCGCCGCGAAGAAGAGCAACGATTGGCCGAGCCCCGGGCGGCGCCGGAGTCGAGCCGCGCCCTCGATGCTCTTCTGGCGGAATACGAGGACGTGCAGGGTCAGCTGCGCGCCCGGGACCCGCGTTTCGCGGCCCTCGAGCGGCCGCAGCCGCTCGGACTCGAAGGCATTCGGAAGGAGGTGCTCGATTCCCGAACGCTCCTTCTCGAGTATGCGCTCGGCGAGAAGAGGAGCTTCCTCTGGGCGGCGACGACCGACGCTCTCGAGAGCTTCACGCTGCCGCCGCGCCGGAAGATCGAGGCCGCGGCGCGGCGTCTCTTTCGAGCCTGGAGCGATCCGAACCGCGTCGATCGGGCGGAAGCCGACCGCCGGGCGCGGGCGATGAGCCGGATGCTGCTCGGGCCGGTCGCGAATCGGCTCGGCCACCGGCGATTGGCGATCGTCGTCGAGGGAGCGCTCCAGTATCTTCCGTTCGCGGCGTTGCCGGCCCCGGCCCGGGGTGACGGTCCTTCCGAGCCGATCATCGTCCGTCACGACGTGGTGAGTCTTCCCTCCGCGACGACGCTCGCGGTCCTGCGGCGAGAAGGTCTCGATCGAAGAACCCCCGGGAAGCGTGTGGCCGTACTCGCCGATCCGGTCTTCGACCGCCGCGATCCGCGCGTCGCCGGGAACGCGGCGCCGGGCTCTTCGGTGCCGCCGCTCGGTGATGCGCTCACTCGCTCGATCCAGGAAACCGGCCTCCGCCGACTCGAACGCCTCCCTTCCAGCCGCCGCGAGGCTCGGGCAATCGCCGCGCTCGCGGGCGAAAACGAAAGCTTCACCGCTCTGGATTTCGAGGCCAGTCGCCCGGTGGCGATGGGAGCCCGGATCGCCAACGCTCGCATCGTTCACTTCGCGACCCACACCCTCCTGGACGCGAAGCACCCGGAGCTCTCGGGAATCGTTCTGTCGCTCGTCGACGAGCGCGGCCGCCCGGAAGACGGATTCCTGCAGACCCGGGACATCTACAACCTGAAGCTCTCCGCGGACCTCGTCGTTCTCTCGTCCTGCCAGACGGCGATCGGCAGGGACGTTCGGGGAGAAGGACTCCTGGGGCTCTCGCGCGGCTTCATGTACGCCGGCGCCCCACGGATCGTCGCGAGTCTGTGGAAGGTTCCCGACCGCGCGACCGCCGACTTGATGGAGCGCTTCTACCGGGGGATGCTGGTCCGGCACCTCCGGCCGGCGGCCGCCCTGCGGGACGCCCAGCGCGAGATCCGCAAGACGCGGGTCTGGTCGTCGCCGTACTACTGGGCCGCCTTCACCCTGCAGGGCGACTGGAACTGAGGGAACGATGCCGGCCGAGGACCGTCGCGACCCGGAGTCCCTGGTCCGGAGGATTCGAGAAGGAGATCCGGCCGCCGAAGAAGAGCTGGTCTGCCGGTACCGGCGCCCGGTCGCCCTCGTTCTCTGGGGTGCCCGCCGGGACCCGCCGGCGATCGACGATCTCCTCCAGGAAACGTTCCGCATCGCGATCGAAAAGGTCCGCGCCGGAGACCTGCGCCAGCCCGACCGACTGTCCGGTTTTCTTTGCTCCCTCGCAAGGAACCTCGCGGTCGGCCATTTCCGAAAGATCGCCGCGCGCCGGATCACGGGCCCTCCCGACGAACGAGCGCTCGTCAGCCCCGAGCCGAGCGCTCTCGAGAACCTCCTTCGCTCGGAGCGCGCCGCGATCGTCCGGCGAGTCCTTTCCGAGATGCGCTCGGAACGCGACCACCAGATCCTCTTTCGCTTCTATCTCCAGGAGCAGGAAAAAGCCGAGATCTGCCGCGATCTCGGCCTGACGAGCCTCCATTTCAACCGGGTTCTGTTCCGGGCCCGGGAGCGATATCGCGCCCTCTACGAGGAGGCCGAGCGAAAGGCGGCGGGATAATGCGGCCGGACGACGCACCTTTGACGACGATGGAACATCAAGAGATCGACACCGAGCTCTTTGCGGAACGCTACGTTGCGGGAGAGCTCGCTCCCGAAGAGCAGGCGCGCTTCGAGGAACACTTCTTCGACTGCGCGAAATGCATGGAAACCATAGAGATCGTCCGCCGCTTTCGGGACGACTTGAGCGGCGCCGGGGTCTCGGTGGCCTCTTCGATGCCCCTCCGCTCGCGAGTCCCGACGCTTCTCCTGGCCGCTTCCCTGCTCCTCGCGGCCGCCGGAGCGGCCTATTTCTATCGGGAAGACCGGGACACGAGGCGCGAATTGGCGGCGCTTCAGGGGACGTCGGCGAAAGCCGTTCAACACGATCGGGAAGCCCGGAGCTCCGAAACGGCCGGCCCCCTGCGGGAGGCGCCGCTCGCGGCCACGGTGTTCACCTTGAACCTGACGCGGAACGCGGGATCTTCCGGGCCGGACAACCGCGTCTCGCTCGGCGCCGGCCCGCACTGGCTCGTTTTTCTGTTCGACGAACCTGAAGGTCGGTACTCCGGGCCCTATCGCGCCCGGCTGGCGACGACGGACGGACGTCCGGTCGGCCCGCCGGTAGATGCGGCGTCCTCGTCGAGCGGAATGCTGGCCGCGAGCTTTCTTTCCACGGACCTCGCTCCCGGCGACTACGCCCTCACCGTCGAAACCGCTTCCTCCGGCGAGCCGGCGCCGCCGGTCACCTATCGCTTCCGCGCCGTCGCCGACCGGGTGAGATAGTCGGGCCTCGTCCCGCACCCCTTCCGTGACGCCGCCGCGCGTCGAGGAGGGAAGCCATGAACAGCGTGTTCTCCGCCGCCGGATCCCGACCCCCGGGGGAAATCCCGCCGCGACCCCCGGGGGAGATGCCCCCGATCGATCCCGACTCCATGGAAACGGACGAGACGGTCCACGCGGTCATCGTCAGGAACGGGACGACCGGAAAGCTCACCGTCGGGCGGCCAGAAACCCGCCCGCCGACCGATTCGACGCCGACGTTGCCGGAAGCAGCCAAGGACGACGAAGGCGACAAGTCGAAGAATCGCGATCGCTGAGATCCTCTCCCCGGCCAATGTCGACGGCGACGGTCGGAATGCCCTGCTCGGCTGGGACAGGAAGGAGAGTTGGAAGCGGACGGAAAAGGCATCATCGGCAACGGCATTCTGGCGTTCCGGGACCGTCCGCCAAGGAACAAAAAACCCTTCAGGGCGGTGAGATAAACGTCGCTTCCCCCTCACTTCGACAGCAGGCGGCTACTCAAAGCGGCGATCTCCGCCGCGGGACGAGGAGGAGGGGATCCATGGACACGACGAGGTCTGGGCGGCTTTTGATTCGATCCGCGGCCCTGGCTGTGGCGGCGACACTCGCGGGGGTTTCTCTGGCCCGAGGAGGCTTCGCCTCGACCGAGACCTTCCTCCCGGCAATCGGGCGGATACCGGGACAGAACGGCGCCCAGTTCTACACGACGATCTGGGCGACCAACCTGACGTCGGTTCGCCAGACGTTCACGTTCCAGTTCCTGAAGGTCGGGCAGGCGAACCTCTCTCCCCTGTCTTTCGACGACGCGCTCGATCCCGGCCAGACGAAGGTCTACGAGAACGTCGTCGAGACGAAGCTCGGCTTGACCGATGCCCTGGGCGCCGCCCGGGTCCTCTCCTCGGGCGAGATCTTCGTCGCCGAGCGGATTTACAACCAGGAGCCGGGCGATGATCTCGGCAATACCGAAGGGCTCTTCTTCGCCGGGGTGCCGAAGTCGTTTTCGATCTCTCTGGGCCAGTCCGCCTCGATCCAGGGGATCGATCAGGGAGGAAGCGATAACTTCCGGTACAACTTTGCCCTGGTCGAGACCGGCGGGGGAAGTCCGACCGTCAACGTCCAGATCTTCGACGGGAGCGGGGCGATGCTCGGGCAGAGGGCCTTCATCCTGCAGCCCTACGAGCAAATTCAGCCGGGCGTCGGTGAGGTGGTGTCCGGGATCAAGACGATCAACGCCCGGATCACGGCCACGGTGACCGGAGGGACGGGATCGGTCCTGATCGCCGGAGCGCAGGTCGCCAACGAGTCCCAGGACTCTTCGGGGTTCGAGATGACGTTCCGCGACTCGCTCCTCGGCGGGGGTGGCGGCGGCAGCGGGCTGACTTCGGTCACGCACGACGCGAGTCTTTCGGGCAGCGGCACCGGCGCTTCGCCGCTCGGAATCGCCAATGGGCAGGTCGTGCGATCGCTCAACGGCCTCCACGACAACCTGGCGCTCGCGGCCGGCCCAAACGTCACGATCACGCCGAACGGATCGACGTTGACCATCGCGAGCAGCGGAGGCGGAGGAGGCCTGACGCTGCCATACTCCGGATCGACGAGCGGCGGAGCCAAGGCATTCACGGTCAGCAACGGCGGGTCCGAAACCGCTATCGAAGGGGACGGCGCCGGCGGGGTCGGTGTCGTCGGTAAGAGCGCTTCCCGGATCGGCGTCTTCGGTTCCTCCGGATCCTCTGGGTATGGTCTCGCTCTTCCCGCCGGAATCTGGGGGGACTCCGGAAGCGGCGTCGGCATAGCCGGGACCAGCGATAGCCAGGTTGGGATCTACGGCCATTCGAACGGCAGCATCGGAATTCAAGGAGTCAGCGCAACGAACGTCGGCGTCTATGGGGAAGGCGACTCGTTCGGTGTTCAAGGGATCACCCACGGACAGAGCGGGCAGAGCGGGGTCGCGGGCGTCTGGGGAGACAGCCTCGATTTCACCGGCGTTTATGGAACGAGTGCCAATGACGTCGGCGTCCGAGGATGGAGCGCCAATGAGGACGGCGTCATGGGAATCAGTTACAACACCGGAAGTAGCTGGGGGGGCTACTTCAATAGCCTCGCAGTTACCGGAACGAAGTCCTTCGTCGAGCCTCATCCGACGGACCCGACGAAGGAAATTCGGTACGTCTGCCTCGAAGGGCGAGAATCGGGCACATACTTTCGCGGATCGTCGAAGATCGTGAACGGTTTCGCCGTAATCGCCGTTCCCAAGGATTTCCGAATGGTCAGCTCGCCCAACGGTCTCACCGTCGTGACTACCCCTCAGGGCAGCCTCGCCGTTCTTGCCTGCGTACGGAAAGGCCTCGACGAAATCGTCGTCCAGGGCTCCGCCGACGTCGAGTTCGACTACGTGGTCAACGGCGTCCGAAAGGCGTTCTCCGACTTCCAGCCGGTTTCGGAAAACCGGGACTTCGTCCCGTCAGGGCCCGACGACAAACGGCTGACCGCCGGCCTACCGGCCGAGAGCCTGCGCCGCCTGAAGGCGACCGGCATCCTGAACGACGACGGCTCGATCAATCTCGAGACCGCCCACCGGCTCGGCTGGGACCAGCGGGAGCGTTGGAAGCGGGCGGAGGCGGTGAAGAGTCACTGAGAGCTCGATCCCTGATCGAGACCGCGCATCCACCGACGGAAGCCGCTAAAACTCGCTCGTCATTGACAAAGTGACCACCGGTAGTTACGCTCTCTCGGAATGAAGGCCGTCGGGATCAAGAACCTGAAAGCGCGTCTCTCGGAATACGTTCGCCTGGCGAAGGCGGGTGAAACGATCCTCGTCACGGAACGCGACGAGGTCGTCGCGGAACTTCGTCCGGCGCGCCGTCAGCGCCCCACGCCGGAAGGCCTCGCGGAAACGCTCGAAAGCCTGGCCGAGGCCGGGGAGATCACGCGGGCGGCCGTTCCCAAGGGCGGATGGCGCTGGAAACCGGAGGCGGTGGCGCTCCCGGCCGGAACGGCGAAACGGATTCTCGACGAAATCCGCGACGAGCGCGACGGTGTCTGAAGGGCCTTTCCGGTTCTATCTCGACACGTCGGCGGTCCTTCGCGTCGCCCTCGAAGCGGGATCGAGCCCGGAAATCGAGGCCGCCATCCGTCGCTCGAGGGTGTTGATCACGTCCCGGCTGTCTCTCGTCGAGTCGGCGCGGGCGTTTCTCCGCGCGCGTGATCTCGGCCGGGCGAGCGAAGCCGATTTGATCCGAGCCGAACGATCCGTGGACGCGCTGTGGTCCCGTTGCGAGATCTGGGAGCTGACCGCGTCGGTGTGCGAGCTCGCCCGTCATGTCGCGCCCAACAAGAATCTCCGCGCTCTGGATGCCCTTCACCTGGCGACCTACCATCACGCAGCGAGAAAGATCGACGCGCTCGAGCTTCTCACGGCCGACGAACGGCTTCGTGCGGCCTCGATTGCCTGAGATCGCGGGAATACGACATCGCCATCGGTTCCGGGAATGTGGCATGGCCCGTGCTTTATCGTATCGATCGAAGGCGCGCCGACGGGTCGGAGGTCCTGCGCAGACTTCGACCGCGGTAGTTCCCTCGGCGACCGCCGACCTTTCGCGCTAACGCACCCTAAGAGTACCGGGGATCTCCCTCACCCGCGACTGCGTCGCGGCCTCTCCCGCGGGGAGAGGCGAAACGCCGGACAGCAGCGACCGAGGTCCTTCGCGCGTGCGCTGTTCGGTCATTGCGAGCGAAGCAAAGCAATCTTCCCACGATGACCCCCGCTCGGAAATCGCTTCGTCGCTTTCACTCCTCAAAATGACGCGTGTCCGACATGGGTCGGCGCGCAGATCCCTGGCCTGGCGACCGAGGTCGTTCGCGCTCACGCGCTCAGGATGATCGCGCCGCGTACGGCGGCGTGATCACTTCTGGGCCGGGACGAACTTCAAGGCCGCGGAATTCATGCAGTAGCGCAGGTGCGTCGGCGCGGGCCCGTCGTTGAAGACGTGGCCGAGGTGCCCGCCGCAGCGGCTGCACAGGACCTCCGTCCGGTCCATGAACAGGCTCCGGTCCGTGTGCGTCTCGACCGCGGAGGGAGAGATCGGCTGCCAGAAGCTCGGCCAGCCGGTGCCCGAGTCGAACTTCGTGTCCGAGGAGAAGAGCGGGTTTCCGTCGGCCGCGCAGACGTAGGTCCCCTTCTCGTGGTTGTTCCAGTACTTCCCGGTGAAAGCGCGCTCGGTCCCCGCCTTGCGAAGGATCTCGTACTG
>DATFVB010000154.1 GCA_035260525.1 Thermoanaerobaculia bacterium | reverse complement strand
TACGCTCGTCGGTACGCCTTAGGCGCCGGCCGGCCACCCGCATCCCGGCGGGCTCGCGCCTCGCCGCTCGCGGCGTCTATTCGCGATTCCGCGACGGACGCTCGCTTTGGGGGGGGATGAAGCGGCGCTGCGCGCCGCGGCACGTTTCTGATGCTCGATCTGAATTGAGTTGCGTTGCGGCCCCTGGCAGGAATAGGCAGGCGCGGCGACTTGTCGCGCCGAAGCTTCAGCGAAGGCGGATGCATCGAGGACGGCGCGGCCGAGTTGAAGCGATCGCGTCCCGCGTCGCTTAACTCGGCCGTTTCATGCGCTGGACCGCAACTCTCGAGATGTCGTTATGAGGCGCGCTCGAGACGCGGTGAGACGCGAGCGCGCCGGGATGCGGGGCGCCCCGCGGGACCCGCAGGCGTACCGAAAGCGTACGTCGGAGGGCCACGCGGGCGGCACGCGCCCGGCCGGCTCGATGTATCGCCGCGTCAGCTCTTGCCGAGATCGGCCGGCGCCCGGCTCTTACCCGCCCTGACCGCGAGCGCGGCGAGCGAGAGGACATACGGGAGCATCAGGAGCGCCTGAGGGGGGATGCCGAGCGTCCCGCGCGCCTGGAGCTGATACTGCATCGCCTGCAGGAGTCCGAACCCGAGGCACGCGGCGGCGACCGGCACCGGCTTCCACCGGCCGAACGCGACGAGCGCGAGCGCCACGAATCCGCGGCCGGCGGTCATTCCCTCGAGGAACGTGTCCGAGAGCTCGAGGGTGAGCGCGGCGCCGGCCAGGCCCGCGAGCGCTCCGCCGGCGATCGTCGCGGAGAATCGGTACGTCCTCGTCGGGATCTTGAGCGCGGCGGCGTCGGCGAGCGACTCGCCGGTCGCCCGCAGGCGCAGGCCCCACGTCGTCCGGAAGAGGAAGAGGAACGCGGCCGCCACCGACGCCAGGGCCGCCAGATCGAGAACGGTCAGGGGTCCCGCGACGCGGGGAAGGAGCGGCGCGGTCCCGGCGGAGCGCGCGCGCAGCAGCACACCCGTCGCCCCGAGCACGACGAGGTTGACGGCGGTCCCCGCGACGATCGGGTCCGCCCGGCGGAAAACGACGAACGCGCCGAAGAGCGCGGCGACGGCGGCTCCCGCGGCCGCGGCCGCTCCGGCTCCCGCGAGCGGCGATCCGGAAGACTGCCCCGCGGCCCACGCGGCGAACGCGCCGGCGAGCATCTCTCCTTCGATCCCGATGTCGAGGATCCCCGCCTTTTCCCGGACCGTCTCACCCACGGCCGCCAGCAGCAGCGGAGTCGCGGCGGTGATCCCCGACACGAGGACGGCCGCGACGAGCGCGGCGCTCACGCGGACGCCTCCGTCCGCCTCGCCCGGCGGCGAATTCCCGGGATCGCGAGGGCGGCGAGGACGAGGCCGCCTTCGATGACGAGCGCGCTCGCCGCGGAGATCCCGGCCCGGCGCTGGAGGAGGGAGCAGAAAACGTTGACGAACCCGAACACGGCCGCGGCCGCGGCGGCGCCGAGCGGCGAAAGCTGCCCGACGACGGCGACCGCGAGGCCGAGGTAGCCGTAGCCCGGGGAGAACGAGTCGAAGAGCCGGCCCGTCACTCCGAGGAGCTCGACGGCGCCCCCGAGCCCCGCGGCGGCGCCGGCCGCGAGGAACGCGAACGTCCGGACCGCCGGCACGTCGATTCCCGCGAACTCGGCCGCGCGGGGACCGGCGCCCGCGGCGAGCAGCCGGAAGCCGTTCTTCGTGCGTCGGAGGAAGAAGGCGAGCGCGGCGGCGAGGAGGACGGCGATCGCGATCCCGGCGTGCAGGCGCGTGCCGGGAAGCAGGACCGGGAGCCGCGCCGCCTCCGGCACCGCGTCGCTCTGCGGGAAGGTCCGCGCGCGTTCCTGGAGGAACCCGTGCACCGCCACCGAGACGAGACCGGCGGCGACGAAATTGAGGAGGATCGTCGCGAGGACGTCGAGGACCCCGCGGCGCCGGACGAGCCACGCCGCGATTCCCGCCCACACCGCTCCGGCCACGATCCCCGCCGCGATGGCCGCCGCGTCGAGCGCCGGACCGGAGCCGGTCCGCCGGGTCGCGACCGCGGCCGCGGCGAGCGCCCCCGCGAGAAACTGTCCTTCCGCGCCGACGTTGACGATCCCCGCTTTCCACGCGACCAGGAACGAGATCGCGCAAAAGAGGAGCGGCGAGCCCTTGACGAGGGCCTCCGCGATCATCGGGTTGCCGGCAGGTTGCTGAAAGAGGGTCCGGGGCGGGGTTGCGAGCGCCGCGGGCTCGAATGCAAGACGCCGCGGCGAAGGCGATGCCGGAAGCATCGTCTAGCCGCGGCAACGCAGCAGGCGAGCCGGCGCCGCCGCAACCTGTCGGTGGCGCGTGGTCTTGCCGTTTGCGCGTTATCCGGATCCGGCGCCAGGTCGTTTCGCCTTGAGCGCCGCTCGATCGTGCGAACGACTTGCAAGACTCGCGACACGCCGCCCGGACTCATCTTTCAGCAGCCTGCCATACCGATCATCGCGCGGCCGATCCGGTCGAGCGGGGTGTCCGGAGGAAGCGCCGCCGACAGCCGGCCCCGGTAGAGCACGTGAATCGCGTCGCCGACCGTCCTCGCGTCGTCGAGGTCCGCCGTGACGAGGAGGACGGCGCCGCCGCGGTCCGCGACGGCGGCGAGAGCGGCGAGCGTCGATCGAGACGCCGCGAGATCGAGGCCGCGCGTGGGAGACACCGCGAGGAGAAACCGCGGATCGCGGGAGAGCTCCCTC
>DATFVB010000153.1 GCA_035260525.1 Thermoanaerobaculia bacterium | reverse complement strand
ACTCCGAGCATCTCCAGCACGACCGCGACCACCGCCCCGCTCCCGAAGAGGATGTAGGCGATCGGCTGCCGGCTCATGAATCCCTCGACGAGCTCCTTCATGATCGCGGCCTGCGGAGAGGCGAGGACGACGCGCGAATCGCCGGGAACGGCTTCCCCGAACTGGAAGGTCCGCGCCAGCAGCACGATCGTCAGGCCGACGGCGATCGACGACGCGATCACCCCGTAGAACTTGACCCGCTCCTGGGCGGCCGGGGTCGAGCCGAGCCAGTAGCCCGTCTTCAGGTCCGTGATCGCCTGTCCGGATATCGAGAGGGCGGTGCAGACCATGCCGGCGATGGCCATGACGAAGAACATTCCGGTCGTTCCGGACAGGCCGAACCGCAGGAGGACGATCGACGAGATGATGATCGTGAGCATCGTCATCCCCGACACCGGATTTCGCGCCGTCGTGGCGATCGCGTTCGCCGCGACCGACGTGAAGAAGAACGAGAAGAGCAGCGTGAGCAGCAGGCCGACCGCGACGACCGCGAGCGAAGCTTCCAGGCTGCGGAAGAAGACGGCGGCGCCGACCGCGGAAAGCACGACGCCGAGGAGGATGACGCCCATGGAGAGGTCCCGGTCGGTGCGCTCCGTTCCCTGCTTCTCGCCGTGCCGGAACGCGTGAGCCGCGATCGAGAACGACCCCGCGACGATCCGGAGCGACTTGAGGATCCCGAAAATTCCCGCCGTGGCGATCGCGCCGACCCCGACGAATCGGACGTAGCTTCCGAAGATCTGCTGGGCGGTCATCCCGGAAATGGGAACGGCGCCCGGGTAGACCACGGACGGCAGGTTGCGGCCGATCATCCAGATCAGGGGCACGAGCACGAAGTTGGAGAGCACGCCTCCGGCGCACAGCACCATCGAAGACCGGAGGCCCATGACGTAGCCGAGTCCGAGAATGAACGCGATCGCGTCGAATCGGAAGACGGCGCGAGTCCGCCGGGCCACCGCGTCCACGATCGGGATGAAGCGCAGGTCGAACGTCTCGCGCCAGACCTGGAACGTCGTGACGAAGAAGTCGTAGACCGCCGCGATCCCGGTCGCCTCCAGCAGGAGCCTCGCCTGCGATCCCCCCTTCTCCCCCGTGATCAGGACCTCGGTGATCGCGGTCGCCTCCGGATAGGGGAACATCCCGTGCATCTCGCGCACGAAGTAGCGGCGAAGCGGGATCAGGAAGAGAACTCCGAGGCATCCGCCCGCGAGGCAGATGAAGATCGTCTGCACGGGCCGCGGGTCGAGCTTCAGGATGTAGAGCGCCGGAAGCGTGAAGATGGCGCCGGCGACGACGCCACCGGCCACTCCCCCGATCCCGGTGATGATCACGTTCTCGAGGACGCTCGAGCGCCTTCGATACATCCGAGCGAGGCCGATCGCGAGGATCGAGATCGGAATCGCGGCCTCCATCACCTGCCCCACCTTGAGCCCGGAATACGCCGAGGCGACGGTGAAGAGAACGCAGAGGAAGAGCCCCCAGGCGACGGAACGCCCGGTCGCTTCGGGTTCCGCGCGATCGGCGGCGACCACCGGACGGTATTCTTCTGCCGCCGCCAGAGGCCGATAGGCATTCTCCGGCAGCGATTTCGTGTCGGCGCTCATGAAAAACGCGGGCAGTCTAGCAGGTTGCTGAAGAAGGGGGCCGTGGCGGGGTCGCGATCTCCGCGGGCTCGAATGTGAGACGCCGCGCCTCGGGCCTGTCCGGCCGCATCGTCCCGGCGCGGCAACGACCCGCAGCGCATCAGAGGAAAACGAACGTCACGACGGCGAAGAGCGGCAGGAGGATCGCGCCCGCGATCGCCGTGTAGCGGAGGAAGCCGGGCATCTTCACGCCTCGAGAGACGGCGATGGACCGGACGAGGAGGTTCGGGCCGTTGCCGATGTACGTGAGGGCGCCGAAGAAAACCGCTCCGAGCGAGATCGCGCGCAGGATTTCCTCGCGGACGCCGGCCACGATCGCCGCGCCGGCGGCCGTCGGAAGCTTCCGCGCGGATTCGAGCGCGGAAAGATAAGTGGGGGCGTTGTCGAGGACGGCCGAAAACCCGCCCGTCGCCCAGAAATACGCGCGCGCCGACGCGAAGGGCGCGGAATGGCGGCCGAGGAGCTCGAGCGCCGGCGCGATCGTCCCGAAGATCGCCAAGAAGATCACGGCGATCTCCTCGACCGGCTCGAAGGTGAAGCGATTCCGTTCCCGGACCTCCCGGGGCGTCGCCCACCATGAAAGAGCGGCGCAGGCGGCGAGCGCGGCCGGCCGCGCGGCCCCGCGCAGGAGCACCGCCGAAGCGAGCGCGGCAACGAGGATCGGCGCGTTGACGAGGCCTTGGACCCGGATTCTTCCGAGCGTTCGCGTCTCGTCCTCGCCGACGAATCCCTCTCTCCGGAAGAGCCGCAGGTCCCAGAAGAAGAAGACGAGGAGCAGCGCCGAGGCGAGAAACAGCCACTCGCGCCAGAGGGAGAGCGTCCAGAAGAACGGCACGCCGGAGAGGTACCCGAGATAGAGCGGGGGATCGCCGATCGGCAGGAGCGCGCCGCCGATGTTTCCCGCGAGCACGATCAGGAAGACGACGCCGTGCGCGACCGCGATCCGGCGCCGGTTCGCGTGGAGATAGGGCCGGATCATCAGCGTCGCCGCGCCCGGAGTTCCCAGAAACGAGGCGAGCACGGTCCCGATTCCCAGGAGGGCCGTATTGACGATCGGCGTTCCCTCCAGCCGGCCGGCGAGCGCGATCCCGCCGGAGATCACGAAGAGCGAACCGAGCAGGGCCACGAGGTCGACGTACTCTCCGGCCGCGTGCGCGAGCGGCCGCCACGCGCCGCGCGCTCCCGACATCGCGACGGAAGGCAGGACGAGAACGAGGGCCCAGGCGAGGCGGAACGCGCGTTTCTCCCAGAGATGGCTCGCGACGGAGGGCAGGAGGGCGAGCGACACCAGCGCGAGGCCGAAAGGCGCGAGATCGATCGCGGAAGGCGGCCGCATGCGCGAAGCCTATTGCTTTTCTTGATTAAAGCGCCTTCAGAAATCCCGTCCGGGGCATTTCCATTGCACGCGCGAGCGGCTCGGAACGCCCGCGGAACGCGGGCAGAAGGGAGAAGCGATGAAATCGAACTTCGGAGGAGGAGCGCACGCCGCGCGCGCGGCGGTCATGGCGGCGGCGTTCGCCCTGGCGGCGGCGACCGCGTCGGCGCAGCGATACATTCAGCACAACCTGGTCTCCGACCAGCCGGGGGTGGCGGCCTTCACCGACCCGAACCTCGTCAACGCGTGGGGCATCGCGTCGAGTACCTCCGGGCCGATCTGGGTCGCCAACAACGGCACGGGAACGTCGACGATCTACGACGGCAACGGGACCGCCCTCCCGCTCGTCGTCGCGATTCCCGCGGGCACGGCCAACACGGAAGGCGCGGATCCGACCGGCGTCGTCTTCAACGGCACGGGACAATTCATGGTCACGGAGAACTCCGTCAGCGGCTCGGCGGTGTTCATCTTCGCCGGAGAAGACGGGACGATCTCGGGGTGGAACCCCAACGTCGACGCCACGAACGCCGTCCTTCCCGCCTCCGCGGACCTCTCCGCGACGGGTGCCGTCTACAAGGGCATCGCCCTGGGCGCGGTCGGGTCGGACAATTTCCTCTACGCAACCGACTTTCACGACGGTTTCGTCCAGGTGTTCGATTCGACGTTCACGCCGACGACGACGTTCACGGATCCGGCCCTGGTGGCGCTCGGGTTCGCCCCCTTCGGAATCGCCAACATCGGCGGCAACCTCCTGGTCTCGTTCGCCAAACAGGACGCGGATGCGCACGACGACGTGGCGGGACCGGGAAACGGCTACATCGACGAATTCGACACGAGCGGGACCCTGATCCGGCAGTTCGCGGCCCAGGGCACGCTCGATTCTCCCTGGGGCATGACGCTCGCGCCGGGGAACTTCGGCGCGTTCTCGAACGCCCTCCTCGTCGGAAACTTCGGCGACGGGAGAGTGAACGCCTTCGATCCGGCGACCGGCGAGTTCCTCGGACAGATGCTCCGCGCGAGCGGGCAGGCGCTCACGATCGACGGACTGTGGGGGCTCCATTTCGGCAACGGAGGACAGGGCGGCAGGGCGAACCTGCTCTTCTTCACGGCGGGCCCCGACGGCGAGAGCCACGGGCTCTTCGGATCGATCCGCTCGCTGCCCTCCGTCGCGAAACTCCAGCCCCGGCGCTGACGCCGGCAGCCCGCCGCGGACGGCATGCGGAGCCCGTCCGCGGCGGATTCCTGGCGCGAGGCCGTACTCGCGGCCGCGCCTTCTTTCGACTTCGACTCGCGACTCTCCCTAATTCACGTCTTCCGGAACCTCCTGGCTCTCGTCCTCCGGCGCGAATTCCCGCGCCTCCGCCCGGTCCTCGGGCTCGAGCTCGACGATCCACTTCTCGTAGACGGCGCCGGGCAGCTCCGAGACGAACTGTGACGCTTCGAGGATCACGTCGGTCTGGTAGCGGTCGCGGGCGAGCATGGGATAGGTGAGGAGCAGCTCGTCCTTCGCGCGCGTGCATGCGACATAGAAGAGGCGCCGCTCCTCCTCGAGCCCCTCGTTCGTCGCCGCGGCGCGGTAATTCGGGAACCGTCCCTCCGAGAGCCCGATCACCGCGACGCGGCGCCACTCCAGTCCCTTGGCCTGGTGGATCGAGGAGAGGACGACGCGCTCGTCTTCCGGGAGCCCGGCGACCGTGTCCTCTCCCGAAAGCTCGTTGTAGAGCGAGACCTCGTCGAGGAATTCGGGGAGGCTCGCGTATCCGGCCGCGAACTGCGCGAACTGCTCGAGGTCGTCCAGGCGCGCGTCGCCGTTGGCGAACTTCGCGCGCGCGAAGTCGCGGTAGACCGAGTCGACGATCTCCCGGATCGCGTCGGCCGGGGCGTTCCTCATCGACGGCGAGTCGAGCCGGTCGAGGAGCTTTCGAAAGGGAGCGAGCGCCGATTCCGCGCCGCGCCCGAGCCCCGAGAAGTCGCCGCGCCGGAACGTCTCGAGGGCGTCGCGCGACTCCCCGATCGCGTCCCAGATCTGGGCCGCCGTGCGCTCGCCGATGCGCGGGAAGATCTTCAGGGCCCGCTTCCACGAGATCTCGTCCTTCGGGTTGACGAGGATCCGCAGGAACGCCAGCACGTCCTTGACGTGGCGCTGCTCGAAGAACCGGATCCCCGAGCGGATCTCGTACGGGATCGATCGGCGGGTGAGCTCCATCTGGAGCTCCATCGCCTGGTAATGCGACCGGTAGAGGACCGCGCAGTCGGAGAGCTTCTCCCCTTCGTCGCGCCACTCGAGGATCCGCTGCGCGACGAACCGCGCCTGGTCGAACGCATCGGGAAGCGGGACGACTCCGGGCAGCGCGCCGGGCGGACGGACGGCGGTCAGCTCCTTGCGGAACTGCCGCTCGTTCTTCTCGATCGACGCGTTGGCGAGCGCGAGGATCTCCGGCGCCGAGCGGTAGTTCGTCGTGAGCCGGAAGACCTGCGCCGCCGGATACCGCTCGGGAAAGCCGATGATGTTCTCGAACGACGCGCCGCGGAAGGCGTAGATCGACTGCGCGTCGTCCCCCACGACCGTGACGTTTCCGTGGCCCCGCGCCATTCCGTCGACGACCCCCCCCTGGAGCCGGTTCGTGTCCTGGTACTCGTCGACGAGCACGTGCGTGAAGCGCCGCGAGAGCTGCCCGTCCTTCTCGGTCTCGAGCAGCGTCTTCCAGTGGAGCAGGAGGTCGTCGTAGTCGCAGGCGCGGGCGGCTTTCTTGCGCTCGAGGTAGCGCCCGAACACGCGCACGATCTCACCATGCAGCGAGAGGAAATGCGGCGCGCGCTCGGCCAGGACGTCGGAGAGCTTCTTTTCGGTGTTGATCGTGAAGGAGTAGAGGTCGAGCAGCACGTCCCCCTTCGGGAAGCGGCGGTCGAGCGTCTTGATCTGGAGGTCCGACGTCGCGGCCTCGAGGAGCTCGCGCGCGTCCTCCGGGTCGAGGATCGTGAAGTGCGGCGAAAGCCCGATACGCTCGCCGTACTGCCGGAGCAGCCGGTTGCCGACCGAGTGGAACGTCCCTCCCGCCATCTTCCGGGTGTCGATCGTGAGGAGGGCCTCGACCCGGCGCATCATCTCGCGCGCGGCCTTGTTCGTGAACGTGAGGAGCAGGATCTTCGAGGGGTCGACACCCGACTCGATCAGTCGCGAGACGCGGTAGACGAGCGTGCGGGTCTTCCCCGAGCCGGCGCCGGCGATCACGAGGACCGGGCCGTTGCCGGCGAAGACGACGTCCTTCTGCTCGGCGTTCAACTCCCCGTCGTAATCGACCCGCCAGGTCTTCGGGGCCGCCGGGGTCCTGAGAACGTATTTCCGCTCCGCCACCGTCCGATTATGGCAGCTTCGGATGGCCGGAGCGGGCGCCTCCGCTCCAGAAATCGCGGTAGAGCGACACCCACTCCTCCACCGCCTTCAACGGCGCCGCATTCAACGTGTACAGGCACCGGCGTCCCTGCCGGCGCCGGCGGACGAGACCGGCCTCCGCGAGCACCCGGAGATGCTTCGAGATCGCGGGACGGCTCACCGGAAACATCCGCGCGATGCGGCCGGTCTCGAGCGGCGCCGCCCGGAGACGCGCGAGGATCTTCCGCCGGGTCGGGTCGGCGACGGCGCGAAAGACATAATTAGTAACCATACGGTTACCCTATACACATCCAGGCGCAGCGTCAATCCGGCGGCCCCGGTCCCGGATGTCGTAGGATGCCGGCATGGGACGCATCGCGTGAGCGACCGGGCCCGGGGACGCTGGACGCTCGCCGCGGCGATCCTGGGCTCGGCCATGGCGATACTCGACGGAACGGTCGTCACGGTGGCCCTTCCCGTCATCCAGCAGCGCCTCTCGACGTCGCTCGCCGGCGCGCAGTGGGTGGTCGAATCGTATCTGCTGTTCCTCTCCGGGCTCCTCCTCGTCGGCGGAGCGCTCGGCGACCGCTTCGGGCGCAAGCGCGTCTTCGCCGCGGGCGCCGGGCTCTTCGGCCTGGCGTCCGGCGTCTGCGGAGGGGCCCCCTCGATCGCGGTCCTCGTCGCGGCGCGGGCGGTACAGGGCGTCGGGGCCGCGCTCCTGGTTCCCGGCAGCCTCGCCCTCATCACCGCGGTCTTCCCCGCAAGCGAGCGCGGCCGCGCGATCGGGACGTGGTCGGGAGCGAGCGCCCTCGCCGCCGCGCTCGGCCCGGTCGCCGGCGGGTTCCTCGTCGACCGTTTCTCCTGGCGCGCCGTCTTCTTTCTCAACCTGCCGATCGCGGCGACGGTCATCGCGATCGCGGTCCTCCGGATGCCGGAAGACCACCCGCGAAAAGCCTCATCCCTCGACGCCCCCGGCGCGGTTGCCGCGATCTTCGCCCTCGGGGGCCTCGTCTTCGCGCTGATCGAGGCGTCCCGCGCGGCGCCCGGCTCCGCCCGCGTCGTCGTGCCGGCCGCCATCGCCGCCGCGGCGGGCGTCGCTTTCGGATTCGTCGAGGCGCGGAGCGCGCACCCGATGCTCCCGCTCGGCCTCTTCCGGTCGCGCGCCTTCGCCGCCGTCAACGTCGTGACGCTCTTCCTCTACGCGGCGCTCAACGCGGCCGTTTTCTTTCTTCCGTTCAACCTGATCCAGTCGCACGGATATTCTCCGACGGAAGCGGGCGCGGCGATCCTTCCGGTCGTCCTTCTCGTCGCGCTGCTTTCGCGGTGGGCGGGACGGCTGGGGGAGCGAATCGGCCCGAAGATCCCGCTGATGGCGGGCCCTGCGCTCGCCGGCGCGGGATTCGCGATCTATCCGCGGACCGGAGGTCCTCCCTCCGCGTACTTCCGGACCTGCCTTCCGCCGATCGCCCTGCTGGGGCTCGGGATGGCGATCGCGGTCGCGCCCTTGACGACCGCGGTGATGAGCCTCGAGCCCGAGCGGCTGGCGGGCGTCGTCTCGGGAATCAACAACTCGATCTCCCGGATCGGGGGAATGCTCGCGATCGCGGCCTTCGGGATCGTCGTCGCGGCGGGCTCGGGCGGCGCGCCCGGCCGGCCGCCGGCCGCCTCCGACGCCGGTCTTCGCGCGATCGCCGTGGGCTCCGCGGGGCTCGCCTTCGCGGCGGCCGCCGTGGCCGGATTCCTCATGCCGGGCGGCAGGAACCTGGGCCGCCGCGGCTGACGGGGCCGGAACGCGGCGCGCTTTTGGTAAAGTCGTCGGATGGTCGCGACGCGACGGCCCACCGTTTCCGTGAAGGTCGGGAACGTCCTCGTGGGCGGGGGCGCGCCCGTCGTCGTCCAGTCGATGACGAACACCGACACGGCGGACGCGGCGGGCACCGCGAAGCAGTGCATCGAGCTCGCCCAGGCGGGCTCCGAGATGGTCCGGGTGACCGTGAACGTCCCCGAGGCCGCCGCCGCGGTTCCCGAGATCAAGCGGCGGATGCTCGACGCCGGATGCGAGGCGCCGCTGATCGGCGATTTCCACTACAACGGCCACGTGCTCCTGACGAAGTTCCCGGCGATGGCGAAGGCGCTCGACAAGTACCGGATCAACCCGGGGAACGTCGGCAAGGGGGATCGGCGCGACGAGCAGTTCGCGGCGATCTGCCGAGTCGCCGTCGAGAACGGCAAGCCGGTCCGCATCGGCGTCAACGGCGGTTCGCTCAACCAGGAGCTCGTCATGGAGAAGATGCAGGAGAACACCGACCGCGATCTCGGGAAGAGCTCCGAGGAGATCATCAACGAGTGCATGGTGCTCTCCGCGCTCCAGTCGACGGAGCTCGCGCAGGCGTCCGGCCTCGGCGCCGACCGGATCATCATCTCCTGCAAGGTCTCGCGCCCCCTCGACCTGATCGCCGTCTACCGCGAGCTCTCGCGCCGGACCGGGCAGCCGCTCCACCTCGGGCTGACCGAGGCCGGCATGGGGACGAAGGGGCTCGTGTGGTCCGCCTCCGCGATGGGAGTGCTGCTGGCCGAGGGGATCGGCGACACGATCCGCGTCTCGCTCACGCCCCGGCCCGGCGGGGACCGGCGCGAAGAGGTCTACGCCGCCTGCGAGCTGCTGCAGGCGCTCGGGATCCGATCGTTTTCCCCGTCCGTGACGGCCTGCCCCGGCTGCGGGCGGACGACTTCGACGACCTTCCAGGAGCTCGCCGAGCGCATCCAGGATTACATCCGCGTCCGGATGCCGGAGTGGAAGCGGGAGTTCGACGGGGTCGAGACGATGACGCTCGCGGTGATGGGCTGCATCGTCAACGGTCCCGGCGAGTCGAAGGCGGCGTCGATCGGGATCTCGCTCCCGGGCACCGGCGAGGAGCCCCACTGCCCGGTCTACATCGACGGCAAGCACTTCACGACGCTGAAGGGCAACTACGACGAGCTCTCGGAGGGCTTTCGCCGCCTCGTCGAGGAATACGTCGAGACGAAGTACCCGCGAAAGACCGCGCCCGCCCCGGCCGCGCGCTGAAACGCCGGCGCGGTCGACCGCCGCTGGCGCGAGCCGCGGCCGGACGTCAGCGCGGGAGCCCGCCGGTCCCGCTGACGACGACGTCGATCGGCTCCGTCGCGTACGAAACGACGGGAACGGACGCGAGGAACCGGCCGTCCGGCGCCACGTCGAACGCCCGCCATCCCTTCGCGGGAAGCGAAAAGAGCTTCACCGGATTCCCGACCTCGAGCGACGGCGAGGTGCGAACGGATGCGGACATGAGGCTTCCGTTCGGCGTCGTGTAGAAGATCTCCTTTCCGTCGCGGCTCCACCGCAGGAGCATCGCCGTCCCCGGGGAGATCCGGATCCTCCCCGCGGGCGCGTCGACCGGCTGGACGTAAGCGGCGTCCCCCGCGCCCGACTCGTTCGAGAGGAACGCGACGAAGCGGCCGTCCGGCGAGAGACGGCCGACCTCCTGCTGGTACTTCGAAACGACGACCGGGGACGGTTTTGCTCCCGGCTCGAGCGCGAGCCTCCAGATCCCGAAGCCGCCCTTCGCATCGCTCTGGGAAAAAAGGAGGCGCCGCCCGTCGGGCCAGACGTCCTGCGCCTCCTGGAACGTTCCGGGAGGGAGCAACGGCTCCTCCGCGCCTCCCCCGAGGTCGCGGCGGACGATCTGGGGAAGGTAGTCGTGGACGACCGAATAGACCAGATGGGTCTGGTCGGGGAGCCAGACCGGGTCGAACTCCGTGTTCGGGTCCGACGTCAGGCGTGTCTCGACCCCGCGCTCGAGATCGATCATCCACAGGTCGAACGTCCCGAGATCGAGCCGGGTGCGGTCGAACGCTGCCCTTCGGCCGTCAGGCGAGATCGAGAGAGTGATCGTCTCCCCCGCGTCCGCTGTTCCGATCTCGCCGAGGTTCCGTCCGGAACGGTCGAACCACGTGAGCCGCGTGATGTTCCCCTTCGGCAGGTACGCGAAGCTCCCGTTCCGGGAAACCGAGAAGCCGGCCCACTTGCTCGTGAAGAAGGAGTAAACCGACGGCGCAAGCGGGAGAGGAGGTCCCGTGAACCGCGCCCTCCCGGCGTCGAAGCTCCGGGCGATCAGCGCTCCGTCGGCCGCGAAGACGAGGTCCCCGGGCGCGGTCCATTCAACGCGGGACGACATCGGCGCGACCGCGCGGGGCGGTTTCCCGTCGAGGGAGCCGACCATCAGGGTCCCGGCGCCGTCGCGATGCACCGCGAGGTAGAGGAACGTGCGGCCGTCGGGGAGGAAATGAGGCCACTGCATGCGCGTCTCGCCCCGGGCCGGATCGGGGCGCACGAACGGCGCCGGCGTTCCCCCGTCGGCCGGGACCCGGTAGATCACTCCTTCGAACGTCGAGGCGAACAGCATCGTTCCCGCTCCCCAGGTGCCGGTGATCAGCTTCCCGGAGGGGAAGGCGCAGACCGGGACGGGAGACCCGCTGCCGAGGTTTTCGCGCTTCAGCTGGCCGCCGGCGAAGAAGCCGAGAGAACCGCCGTCCGGCGACCAGAAGATCGACGTCGCGCCCTCCGTCCCGGGCACGGGCTTCGAGTCGAGGTCGGAAAGCGGCCGGACATAGATCCGGGTCGAGAGCCCGGTGGCCGGCGCCACTTCGCGCGCCGCCGCCGTGCGATCCCCGATGAACGCCAGCCGCGAGCCGTCCGGCGAGATCGCGAGCGAGATCGCGTCGAGCCGCGAGTAGAACAGCGACGATGAGGGCGGAAGAATCGAGAAACGGATCACCGGCGCCGCTGCCGGACCGCGTCGCCGCGCGACGAGGAACCCGGCCGCCACGACCGCCGCGGCGAGAAGGGCGATCACCGCCGGCGTCCCGAATCGCCGAACGCGCGACCCGGCGGCGGCGGGGATCGGCGCGACGGGGATCGGCGCGCCCGTGAGATCCGACAGATGGTCGCGAACCGTCGCGAGCTCGCCCGCGAGGTCGCGCGTCGACGCATAACGGCCCGTCGCCTCCTTGGCCAGACACCGTTCGAGGATCCACGCGAGCGGCATCGGCACGGCGGGATTCAACGTCCGCAGCGGCTCCGGCTCGTCGCGCATCACCGCCGAAAGGGTCTCCGCCGCCGAGGCGCGGCGGAAGCAGGGCCGGCCCGCGAGCATCTCCCACAGGATCGCGCCGAGAGCGAACTGGTCGGAGCGGAAGTCGACCTTCCGCCCGGCCGCCTGCTCCGGGGACATGTACGCCACCGTTCCCATCACGAGGCCGGCCGAGGTGCTCAGGCCGTCGGAGGTCGGCAGGCTCGAGCCCGACCCGTCTTCCGGCTCCGCCAGCTTCGCGAGGCCGAAGTCGGCGATCTTCGCCTCCCCCGTCCGCGCGATGAGGACGTTCTCGGGCTTCAAGTCCCGGTGGACGATACCGCTTTCGTGGGCCGCGGCGAGGCCGGACGCGATCTGCGCGGCGAGATCGATCGCGCGGCGGAGCGGCACGGGACCGCGGTCGATCACCTCGCGGAGGTTCCCTCCCTCGACGATCTCCGTGACGAGATACAGGCTGTCGCCCGTCCGGCCGACGTCGAACACGGCGACGGTGTGGGCGTGGGACAACGCGGACGCCGAGCGCGCTTCACGCTCGAACCGGGCGATCCGTTCGGGGTCCCGGGCGAGCGCCTCCGGCAGGACCTTGATCGCGACCTCCCGGCCGAGCCGCGTGTCGCGGGCCCGGTACACCTCTCCCATGCCTCCCGCCCCCAGCGGGGCCAGCACCTCATAGGGACCGAGCCTCGTACCGGGCGTCAACATGACTTTTCCGCCGAAGTCGCGCCGTGGCTCCAGAGGAGCGAAGGCGGACCAGTCGCGCCGTAGCTCCAGAGGAGCGAAGGCGGATCGTACGGACCGAGCCGGGTTCCCGCGGCGAGGCTCATCGGGGTGAAGCCGATGATACCGGAGGGTGCGGGCTCCGGACCCTACCGCCGCCCGCTGGTCCGGTCCATGAACGCGGCGACGTCCGCCTTCATCGCCTTCAGCGCCCCCTCGTTGACGTACATCATGTGCCCCGCGGGGTAGTACTTCATCTCGACGTGCGAGCGCAGGTCCTTCGCGAGGAGCATGTGCGACATCATCGACTCCGTCGCGAGGAACGGCGTCGCGAGGTCGAAGTACCCGTTCAGCACGAGCACGCGCAGGTTCGGGTTGACCGTCAGCGCGTGCGCCAGGTCGAGCCCCGTGTTCGTGAAGGGGGACGGGAACCTCCCGCCGGGCGCCTTGTGCTTGAAGTCCCAGTGCGGGAAGAGCCCGTAATTCGTGATGATGTAGGTCTTCCCCTTCCCGAAGTTCAGCTCGCGATGGTAGTAGTCGAGGAAGGCGGCCGTGTAAGCGGCCGAGATCGCGGCGCTCTGGGGATCGTACTCGGCGTCACGGCCGATCGGATCGAGCGTCGGTCCGAGGAACCGGGCGTCGAGGCGTCCGACCGTCTCGCCGCGCTCGCGGAGGAGCTCCTGCGTGAAGGCGGCTTCGTCGATCCGCAGATTCGACCGCTTCACGTACTCCTCCGAGAGCCCGGTGTACTCGTGGATCTTCCGGGCGACGGCGTCGACCTCCGCGTCGGAGATCGCGTCGCCCTTCATCAGCGCCGCGGCGTACGGACCCATCGCCCAGGCGCGGACCTCGTCGAGGAACGGATCGAGCTTCTCCGGCCGGTCCGGCAGCGCCTTGTGGTACCAGGCCACCGCCGCGTAAGTCGGGAGGAAGAGCGGGTAGGGACGGTCGTTTCCGGGCGCGTTGAAGATCGCCTCGAGGTCGAGCGCGACCGAGACGAGGATCACGCCGTTGAACGCCATCCCCTCGCGCCCCTGCAGGCGGTCGACGATGCCGGCCGAGCGCGTCGTGCCGTAGCTCTCGCCGAGCAGGTATTTCGGCGAGTTCCAACGCCCGTTCTCGGTAACCCACTGCTTGATGAAGTTCGAGACCGACTCGATGTCGGGGTCCGTCCCCCAGAAATCCTTGTCCTTGGTCTTTCCCGCCGCGCGCGAGAACCCGGTCCCGACCGGATCGATCATCACGAGGTCGGTGCGGTCGATGATGCTTTCCGCGTTGTCGACGACGCGGTAGGGAGGGGGCGGCGTGAACCCGGCGTCGGTGACGACGATGCGGCGCGGCCCGAGCGCACCCATGTGCAGCCAGACGGAGGAAGAGCCGGGGCCGCCGTTGTAGGCGAACGTGATCGGCCGCGCGGACGGATCGCCGCCGCGCTTGACGTACGCCGTGAAGCCGATGTTGGCGACCGGCTCTTCTTCCTCGTTCTTCACGACGAAGGTGCCGGCGGTCGCGGTGTAGTTGACGGTCGCGCCGCCGATCACGATCGCGTGCTGCGTGACCGACTGCTCCGCCTTCGGAGGCTCGGTGGGCGTCCGATTCGGCGTCTCCTCCCGAGGCGTTTCGCTCCGGCCCGGCTCGCTCCGAGCCGGTTCGCGTTTCGGCGATTCCGAGGGCTTCTCCTGCGCGCTCGCGCCGAATCCCAGGAAGACCGCCACCAGACATGCCGCCGCCGCTCGTTTCACTCGCAACCTCCTTCGAATGATTCGATCGCATCTTATCGCGGCGTGACGGCGCTGCGTAGAATGGCCGCGCTCCCGAAAGGAGAAGACGATGGGATTCCGCAACGTCTTCATCGCGGTGTTCCTCGGAACGGCGATCCTCGTCGCCGCCTTCATGGTCAACCGGGCGCGCCCCGCCCGCGAGACCGCCCAGCCGAGCGCCGCGCTCGTGCGCGCCTCGGGCAAATGCGCCGAATGCCACGCGCGGGAGACGCCCGCGATCGTCCGCGAGTACGAGATGAGCCGGCACGCGGCCCGGAAGGTCAACTGCCTCGAGTGCCACCAGGCGATCGCGGGACAGGAGAAATACGATCACCGCGGCTTCGTGCTCGCGCGCCACGTGACGGCGGCCAACTGCAAGCAGTGCCACGCGACCGAATACGACCAGTTCCTGCGGAGCCGGCACGCGGCGCCCGCGTGGGCGGCCGTCACCGGGCCGAAGGAGTTCACCCCCGAGCAGATCGCGTTTTCCGAGCAGTTCCATCCGGGCGGGGTCAAACGGCCGCCCAACGCGCTCCCGCCGCTCGAGGGTCCGCAGGCGCTCGCCAGCGGATGCCAGAAATGCCACGCCGTCGGACGCCCGAACGCGGACGGGTCGATCGGCGCGTGCACGTCGTGCCATGCGCGCCACGCGGCGTCGGTCGAGCTCGCGCGTCTCCCGGAGACGTGCGGCCAGTGCCACCTCGGCCCCGACCACTCGCAGATCGAGATCTACCACGAGTCCAAGCACGGCGTGCTCTTCAACGCCCAGCGCGCGCGGATGAATCTCTCGGCCGACCCGAAGCGCCTCACGACCGCCGACATGCCGGTGCCGACCTGCGCGACATGCCATCTCTCCGGGCTCGAGGGGCTGAAGACGACGCACGACACGAGCGAGAGGCTCTCGTACTATCTCTTCGCCGAGATCACCGACAAGCGGCCGAACTTCACCGCCGCGCAGGTCGCGATGAAGGAGACGTGCCGCAAGTGCCATCCGGCGGCGAGCATCGACCGTTTCTACCAGGAGGCGGAGACGGTGGTCGCGGCGACCAACGCGACCGTGCGCGAGGCGAAGGGGATCATGGACCGCCTCGCGTCCGAGGGTCTCCTCACGAAGGTCCCCTTCGACGACCCGATCAAGTACCTCTACTTCAACATGTGGCACTACGACGGGCGCACCGCCAAGCACGGCGCCTTCATGGGCGGCGCGGACTTCGTCCAGTGGCACGGCGCCTACGAGCTGACGTCGAAGCTGACCGAGATCAAGGCCCGGGCGGCGGAGATCGAGGCGCGCGGCGGAAAGGTCCCCGCCCGTGCGGGTACCGGCGCGCTACCGTAGCGCGGCGGCCGCGGTCGAGCTCTTCGCCGCGGCCAACTTCGCGTTTCTCGCCCTCGACATCTTCCTCGCGCACTCGGTCAACGAGTTCGCCCGATGGGAGGAATGGATCCCGTTCGGGTTCTCGATCGCCGCGGCGCCGCTCCTCCTCGCCTCGTTCCTCGCCGGCGGCTTCCGCCCGCGGGGCGCGCGGGCCGCGCGGGCGCTCGGGCTCGCGGTCGGCGCGGCCGCGGTCGCCGTCGGCGTTTCGGGCCTGCTGCTCCATCTCGACAGCGCCTTCTTCGAGCGGCAGACGCTCGCGAACCTCGTCTACACCGCGCCGTTCGCGGCTCCGCTCGCGTTCACCGGGCTCGGGCTCCTCGTCCTGCTCGACCGCCTCGTCGAAGCCGCGGAGCCCGAGTGGGCGCGCTGGGTGCTCCTGCTCGCGCTCGGCGGCTTCGTCGGAAACCTCGGCCTCTCGCTCGCCGACCACGCGCAGAACGGGTTCTTCCGGAAGACGGAGTGGATCGCGGTCGCCGGCGCCGCCTTCGCGGTCGGCTTCCTCGCGACCGCCCTCTTCGCGCGCTCCGACCGGCGATTCCTGCGCGCCTGCCTCGGCGTCATGGCGCTCGAGGCCGCCGTCGGCGTCGCCGGGTTCCTGCTGCACCTTCGAGGGAACCTGGAGGGCCCCGGCCGAACCCTCTGGGACCGATTTCTCTACGGTGCGCCGATCTTCGCGCCGCTCCTCTTCGCGAACCTCGCGATCCTCGCGTCGATCGGGCTCCGGGGACTCATCGCAGCCCCCGCGCCGGAATCGTAGGCGGCGATCGTTCCCATCGCGATTCCATCGGAGGTCTTCAAGTCGTCGGAGGGCCCCAGCCGGGTTCCCGCGGCGAGACTCACAGCGTCTTCCCCGCCGCCGGCAGCCCGACGCGGGCGACGACCTTCGCGAAGCGCGGATCGGCGCGGATGGGGTCGAACATCGGCTCCACGTTCAGGAAGATGAGCCAGGCGTTGCGCTCCTCGACCGCCCGATCGAGGACCCGGAAGGCCGCGTCGGCGTCGCCGAGACCGATCTCGACCATCGCGAGGTCGAGCGGCGCGACGTAGCGGGTCCGCGAGAGCGAATCCAGGCGCCGGACGATTTCCCTCGCTTCCGCGGGGCGGCCGGCCCGGCCCAACGCCCACCCGAGGATCGCGAGCTGGGACGGCGCTTCTCCCGAAAGTTTCACCGCGGACTCGAGCGACGCGATCCCGGCTTCGGATTTTCCCTCCAGGACGAGAGACAGGCCGAGCGTCACCTTCGCAAAGACGGAATCGGGCTGCAGCTCCAGGGCGCGGCGCGCTTCCCGGAGGGCGTCGTCGTAGCGCCTCGCGTAGTAATAGATCTGGGCCACGTCGGACGCCAGAAGGGGCGAAAGAGGGTCGGTCTTCCGCGCCTTCATTTCCGAGGACACGGCCTCGTCGAGACGTCCCAGTGCCGCCAGATTCATCGCGTACAGATCGTTCGGGTCCGCCGACGCGATGGTGACCGGCCCCAATGCCATCGCCCGCTTGAATTCTTTCTCCGCCGCCGCCCAATCCCAATCGCGGTTCAACAGGATCGCGGCCAGGGCCACATGGCCCTCCGGCAGAGAGTCGTCCAGGGCGACCGCCCGCTCCGCGTGCTCGCGGGCCTTCGGCCAGCTCTCGGCGGGATTCCGGTACTCGGCGGAGGCCTCGATCCCGTAGCATGCCGAAGCGCCGACGTGGGCGAGGGCGAAGTTCGGATCCCGCGATACCGCCTCTTCGAAGGCCGCCCTGGCCTTCTCGAGGTCGTCCGGATTGCTGCGATCCAGGAAATACTTCCCCTTGAGGAAGGATTCGTAGGCCGCGAGGTTGTCCGTCGGCCGCTTTTCGATTTTTCCCTGCTCCTGGCCCGTCAGGTTTCCCCGGAGCGCCGTCGCGATCTCGGAGGCGATCTCGCTCTGCATCGAGAAGATGTCCGCCATCTTCCGGTTGTACTGCTCTCCCCAGAGGTGCCTTCCGTCCTTCGCGTCGACGAGCTCGGCGCCGACGGACAGGGAATCGCCGACCGCGAGCACGTGGCCGGTCAGGAGCGCCCGGACGTTCAATTCCTTCGCGACTTTCTCGGGATCGATCTCCTTCCCCTTGTAATGGAACGCCGAGGTGCGCGAGATCACCCGCAGACCCGAGACCTGCGAGACCTTGTTGATCAGACTCTCCGTGATCCCGTCGCTCAGGAAGTCCGTTTCCGGTTTCCCGCTCGAGTTCGCGAAGGGCAGGATCGCCAGGGAATCGATCCCCGCGGGAGCGGGCGCGCGGCGGCGGAGGAGGAAGAACCCGCCGGCCGCGAGGAGCACCGCAGCCGCCGCGATCGCGCCCGCGACCGCCGGCCGACTCCCGTGCCGCGACGGGGGCGCCACGGAAGGCGCGGAGGCGGGCACGGCCGCATCGCCGGCGGACCGCAGGTCGTGCACGAGGTCCCGCGTCGACCCGTACCTTCCGGCCGGCTCTTTCGCGAGGCATCGCCCGACGATCTGCGCGAGCGGCGGCGGCGTCCCCGGCGCAACGCCGGCGATCGGCGCCGGCTCGTCGCGGAGGATCGCCGAGAGCGTGTCCGCGGGATTCTCGCGCGCGAACGCGCGCCTTCCGGTCAGCATCTCGTAGAGGATCAGGCCGAAAGCGAACTGGTCGGCGCGGAAGTCGACCTTCGCCCCGCGCGCCTGCTCCGGCGACATGTAGGCGATCGTTCCCATGACGATCCCCGTCGCCGTCGCGCTCGCCGCCGCCGTCGCCATCCGCGAGAGATCGGACGACGGCTCCGTCTGCTTCGCCAGCCCGAAGTCGGCGATCTTCGCGGTGCCGGACCGCGTGATCAGGACGTTTTCGGGCTTCATGTCCCGGTGGACGATCCCCCGGTCGTGCGCCGCCGCCAGGCCCTCGGCGATCTGCACGCCGAGATCGACCGCTTTCGCGAGCGGGAGGGGACCGGAGTCGAGGAGGTGGCGGAGATCGACCCCTTCGACGAGCTCGGTCGCGATCCAGGGGATCCCCTCCTGCTCTCCCACGTCGAAGACCGTCACGACGTGCGGGTCGGCGAGCGCCGAGGCCGCCCGGGCCTCCGACTCGAACCGCCGCACCCGCTCGGCGTCCCGCGCGAGAGTTTCGGGGAGGACCTTGACGGCCACCTCCCGTCCCAGCCGCGTGTCCCGGGCCCGGTAGACCTCTCCCATCCCTCCGGCGCCGAGCGGCGAGAGCACCTCATAGGGACCCAATCGCGTTCCGGGCGTCAGCATTTGGTCGGTTCGGTCGGGAGAATCTTAGCCGGTCCGCCCGCTCAGGTCGCGGAAAACAGGGCGAGCGCGAACGCGGCCTCGGAGTCCACCCATTGGCGCCGGCAGGCGAATCCCGCATCCTCGACGAGTCGCCGGAGGACCGCAGCCGTGTATTTGTAGGAGCTCTCCGTCCAGATGTAATCGCCTTCGGCGAATCGCACGCGCGTCCCCGCGGCCGGGATCTCGACCTCCTGATCGCGGAGCGAAACGAGGCGCATCTCGACGCGCGACTCCACCGAATCGAAGACGGCGCGATGAGCGAAGGCCTCGAGGTCGAAGTTTCCGTCGAGCTCCCGGTTGATTCGCAGGAGCAGGTTCTTGTCGAACGCCGCCGTGACCCCCAGCGGGTCGTCGTAGGCGAGGACGAGGTCCTTCTCGGGCTTGACGAGGTCCGCGCCGAGGAGCAGCGCGTCGCCCGGGCGGAGCGTGCCGCGGATCGCGCGGAGGAAATCGCGGGCGGCATCGCGATCGAAGTTTCCCAGATTCGATCCGAGGAAGAGGACGAGCAGGCCGCCGTCGCCGTTTCTCGCGCGGGCGACCCGCCGCAACCCTTCCTCGTACGACGCCCGGTGCCCGACGACCGACACCCCTTCGTACCGCCCGAGGCGGCGCTCCGCCTGGTCGAGGGCGGTCTGGGAAATGTCGATCAAGTGTGTCGCGAGCGCGCTCCGCTCCCGGACGAGCGCCGCGGCGAGCAGGGCGATCTTCTCGCCGTCGCCGGGTCCGAGCTCGGTCAACGTCAGCGGATCGGGGAGCTCCGCGGCGATCTCGTCGGCGTGCCGGGAGAGGAGCCCGAGCTCGGCGCGCGTGATCGTGTACCACGGCAATCGGCAGATCGCCTCGAAGAGGCGGCTCCCGAGCCGGTCGTAGAGATACTTCGACTGGAGCTGCCGCGGCGACAGGGCGAGGTCGCGCGCGACGTCCATCGCGAAAGTCGAGAGCGCCGCCGCGGAGCTCACGCGATAGTCCTCGGCGGCTTCACGCCGCGGTCCTCGGCGGCTTCACGCCGCGGTCCTCGCGCAGCGGAACGTCGCGTAGGGATAGGGATAGTGCGGCTGGAACCAGTTCCGGAACGTACGGCGAAGGAGGTCGCCCGTCGTCGCCGGCGAGCCCCCCTTCATCACGAAATGCGCGCCGTCGAAGAAGTCGGAGGAATAGACCGGATAAAGCGGTCCCGGCTCGAATCCGGG
>DATFVB010000152.1 GCA_035260525.1 Thermoanaerobaculia bacterium | reverse complement strand
GGTCAACCTGGCCAACCGCTTCGCCGCGCGGCTCCCGGGCGCTCGATCAGCGAAAGGAGTCGCAGGCGGTCCACGCAAACATTATCCGGGATCTCCGCGCGGAGGCCGCGAGCGCGTCGGCGGAGATACAGTTGGGAGCGCGTGAAATTCGCCGCCGTCATCCCGGTCTTCAACGAGCGGGAATCGCTGCCGCTGGTCGTCGGCGACCTCCGCGACCCGCGCATCGCGGAGATCGTCGTCGTCGACAACGGATCGTCCGACGACACCGCCGCCATCGCGGCGTCCCTTCCGGTACGCCTCGTCCCCGAGCCGCGGCGCGGATACGGAAGCGCATGCCTGGCGGGAATCGCCGCCCTCTCGACCGCGCCTCCGGACGCCGTGCTCTTCCTCGACGGCGACTACTCGGACCACCCGGAGGAGGCGGCCCTGCTGCTCGACGCGATCGAGGCCGGCGCGGACCTCGCGATCGGCTCCCGGGTCCTCGGCCGGCGCGAGCCGGGGGCGCTCCTGCCGCAGGCGCGGGCCGGAAACGCGATCGCGACGTTCCTCATCCGACGACTCTATGGCCACCGGTTCACCGATCTCGGGCCGTTTCGCGCGATCCGGTGGGACGCGCTGCGGCGTATCGGCATGGAGGACACCGACTTCGGCTGGACCTGCGAGATGCAAGTCAAGGCCGTGCGGCTGGGATTGCGGATCGTCGAGGTGCCGGTCTCGTATCGGCGGCGCGTCGGCGTGTCGAAGATCGCGGGGACGTTCACGGGGACGATCCGCGCCGGATACAAGATCCTGTGGACCGTGGCACGCTACGCGGCCACGAAACCTCACCCCCCGTCCCCCTCTCCAAGTGGAGAGGGGGAGCGCTGAAGGTTGACGGAAGCGCCATCGCGAGATACGCCGTCTGGTGCCGTAGAATCGAACGATGAAGGAGAAACCGCAGATCTTCGACCGGACGGTCGAGCACTCCGTGCGCGTGCGGTATTCGGAAACCGACCGGATGGGGATCGTCTACCACGCCAACTACATCGTCTGGTTCGAGATCGGACGCACGGAGTTCTGCCGGGCCGCGGGTTTTCCGTATCGCGACATGGAGGAGCAGGGCGTGCTGATCCTCGTGACGGGCGTCGACTGCCGCTTCCGCCGCGCCGCCCGCTACGACGACCGCGTCACGATCCGGACGCGGATGGGCGAGAGCGGGAGCCGCGGGCTCTCCTTCTTCTACGAGGTCGTCGTGGCGGACGACGGGATGCTGCTCGCCGAGGGCTCGACGCGGCACGTCTTCGTGAACGCGTCGAACCGGCCGATCACGATTCCGCCGTCGATCCGCGAGGCGTTCGCCCGGTTCGTCGGAGCGCCGGCCGCTTCCTGACCCGCCCGCGACGCGGCGCCGCGTAAGCCTTTCGCAGCGCCCGCGCCGCTCCGGGAGGGGTGAGCGCCGAAACGTCGCCGCCCAGCCGCGCGACCTCTTTGACGAGCCGGGAGGAGACGTACGAATACTCCTCCTTCGCCATGAGGAAGACGGTCTCGACGCGCGGCGCGAGCCGGCGGTTCATCAGCGCCATCTGGAACTCGTATTCGAAATCCGACATCGCCCGCAGGCCGCGCACGATCATCCGCGCGCCGACCGATCGGGCGAAATCGACGAGGAGGCCGGAGAACTCGCGCACCTCGACGCGCGCCCCGTCGGACGGGAGGACGTTCTCGCGGATGAGCGCGATCCGCTGCTCGACCGAGAAGAGCGGCCGCTTCTCGTCGTTGACGAGGACCGCCAGGACCAGGCGGTCGCACAGTCCCCGCGCGCGCTCGATGATGTCGAGGTGCCCGTTCGTGATCGGGTCGAACGACCCGGGATACACCGCGATTCTCTCCGTCATGCGATCTCCTCCGGCGCTTCGCCGCGGGCCCTCCGAAAGGGCCCGGCCGGCGGGAGCGCGGCCGCTCCGCCCAGCCGCTCGCGCCACGCTTCCCCGACCAGATTGTAGGCGGTCACGGCCGCGAATATCGCGAGCCCCGGGAAGACCGCCAGCCACCAGGCGCGGTCCGCGTACGCCTCCGAGAGCGCGAGGACGCCGCCCCAGGAGGGCTGCGGAGGGGGAACGCCGATCCCGAGGAACGACAGCGCGGACTCCGCGAGGATCGCCGATGCGACGCCGAACGTCGCCGAGACCAGCACCGGAGGGAGCGCGGCCGGAACGAGATGGCGCAAGAAGATCCGCAGCGGCCCGGCGCCGGCCGCCCTCGCGGCCCGCACGAAGTCGAGCCGGCGCGTTCTCAAAATCTCCGCCCGGGCGTACCGGGCCTCGTTGGGCCACGACGTCAACCCGATCGCGAGCACGATCGTCCCGGCCGACGGCTCGAGGATCGCGACGAGCGCCAGGACGAAGAAGAGCGTCGGGAAGCAGAGCACGATCTCCATCACGCGCGAGAGCACGAGGTCGACGGCGCCGCCCGCGGCTCCGGCCGCGCCGCCGATGGCGAGGCCGAGCGTCATCGAGAGGAGCGACGCGGTGAGGCCGATCGCGAGCGAGACCGGCGCGGCGGCGACGAGGCGCGCGAGGACGTCCCGGCCGAGGTCGTCCGTTCCGAGCCAGTGCGCCCGGGAAGGAGGCTCCAGCCGCTCGGAGAGGGAGATGCCGTAGGGCGAGTACGGCACCGGCGCGCGAAGGATCGGCATGCCGGGTTCGGGACGCCCGCGCCCGAGGAACGGATAGCCGGCGAGCGCCGGCGCGTGCCACCCGCCCGCGTCGCGGGACAGCAGGGGAAGGTCTGTCGCGATGAGCGGCGAGAGCACCGCGACGGCGATCAACCCGATGAGAAGAGCCGCCCCGAGCCGTCCTTCACTCATTTTGTTCCCCGGAAACGCGAAAACCCCGTGCCCGCCAGGAATGCGGGACGCCTCTCAGCGGGGGACTTTGCCGGAAGGGCTCGGGCAAGGAAACCGCCGGCCCGTTCCCTGGGTTCCCCGGGCCCCTCGCATCGCGGGGGACCCTCCGCGAAGTAACCGAGCGGAAGTCCCGCGATGCGGGAGCGGGAGCGTCGGCGAGGGGGTGGCGGCGGCGCGGTCGAGTCACACAAGGCCGCGAGCAAAGCGAGCCGCAACGCGACTTCTCCCGGCGGGAGAAGGTGGCAGCCGCAGGCCGCCGGATGAGGGCGGGTCCGAGTCGCGCCGCCGCCACGCGCCCCGGTTCCCCGAGCCAGCTCCCGCGAGGGCCCGCCCGGCTCGATGCATCCGCCTTCGCCAAGGCTTCGGCGGATCTGCTTTGCGCGGGCGTCGAAGCCCAGTCGCCGGAATCGAGTGTGGCATCCTCCGTAGTTCGCGAGAGCGCAGGAGGATCGCCGCGATCGCTACGCTGCGCGGGACCCTTCCGGAGTGCCGGTTGCAGTGACGCTGAGGCGCGGTGAGGCGCGAGCCCGGCGGGATGCGGGTCGCCGGGCGGCGGTGAAGGCGTACCGAGAGCCGTACGTCCAGCCGCCGCCCGGAGCCACGCGCCCGCCCGGCTCGATGCATCGCCGCGCCGGCTATCCATACCGCACGCGCGGGTCGACGACCGCATACAGCAGATCGGCGGCGAACGTGGCCGCCAGCGTGGCGACCGCCGTCACGAACGTCAGACCGAGCACCACCGGGTAGTCGCGCGCGAGCACGGCGTCGAAATACAACCGCCCGAGCCCGGGCCACGCGAAGATCTGCTCCACGATCACGGAGCCCGAGAGGAGCCCCGGCAGCACGAGACCCATGACCGTGACGAGCGGCAGCAGGGCGTTGCGGAACGCGTGGCGCCAGAGCGCCCGGGACTCCGAGAGCCCTCGCGCGCGCGCCGCGAGCACGTATTCGCGCGAGAGCTCTTCGCGGACGCTCGACCGCACGAGCCGCGTCAGGAAGGCGAGGGTGCCGTACGTGAGGCAGGCGAGCGGGAGCGCGAGGTGCGCGAGCCGGTCGAGGAGCGCGGCCCCCCAACCGGCCGGCGCCGGGTCGGAGGCGACGCCGAAGAGCGGCAGCCATTCCAGCCGCACCGAGAACACCGTGATCAGGATCATCGCCATCCAGAACGAGGGCGTCGAGTAGAGGAGGAAGACGACGCGCGCGGAGACGCGGTCGAACCTCGAGCCGGCGCGGCGCGCCTGCGCGACGCCGAGCGGAACGGCGATCGCGAGCGCGAGGAAGAGCGCGAGCGCGTTGAGCGCGAGAGTGTACGGGAGCGCCTCGGCGATCCGGCTCGCGACGGGGCGATGGTCCTGGAACGAGTTCCCGAAGTCGAGGCGGGCGGCCCGCCCGAACCAGTCCGCGATCTGGGCCGGCAGCGGCCGGTCGAGCCCGTAGGTCCGCCGCATCGCCTCGGCGGCGGCGCGCGAAAAGCGGCGGTGCGCGAGCCGGCCGGCCGCCGACGCCGGGTCTCCCGGCGCGATCCGCATCAGGAGGAAGACGGCCAGGACGATTCCCGCGAGCGTGGGGATCGCGAGCAGGAGGCGCCGGAGGAGATACGCCGTCACGGAGCCGGACGGCGCCACCAGGCCGTCGAGTCGGGCCAGAACCGGAACATCCCCACCGGGGTCGTGACGAGCCCGCCGATCGACCGCGAGACGGCGTATTTCTGCGCGCTCTGGAAAACGAACGTCGCCGGGGCGTCGTCGTGGATCAGGCGGTGGAGGCGGTGGAAGAGCGCGGTCCGGCGTTTCGCGTCGAGCTCGCCCCGGACCTCGACCAGGAGGCGGTCGACCTCCGGATTGGAATACGAGAGGTTGTTCAGGCCGTTCGGCGGCGCCTGGCTCGACGCCCAGTATGCCGAGAGGTCGGGGTTCGGGTCCCCCGACCAGGAGGACGCGACCGCCTCGAAATCCCCCGCGTCCATGCGCTTCGTGAAGGCGGCCCACTCGACCGCGCGAGGCCGGCAGACGATGCCCGCCTTCTCGAGGTCGCTCTTGAAGACCTCGCACACCTGTCGCGCGCTCGTGCTCCCGGCGCCGTACAGGAGGTCGAACGCGAAGCGCTTTCCGCCGCGCTCGAGCACGCCGTCCCCGTCGGCGTCCTTCCATCCCGCCCGCGCGAGGAGATCGCGCGCCGCGGCCGGATCGAACGGATAGGGGGCGACCGCGGGGTCGTAGGCCGGCGAATCCGCCGCCCACGGCCCGGAGAGGATCCGCGCCGTGCCGAAGAAGAGGTCGCGCACGAGGCGGCCGCGGTCGAGGAGCATCGCCATGGCCCGGCGGGTCGGGACGTCCGAGAAGAGGGGCGAGCGGTTGTTGTACCCGATGTAGAAGTAGGAGAGGTCGTAGAAGAGCGTCGTCCGGCAGCAGCCGGCAAAGCGCGTGTCGGAGGCCGACGCCCGCCACTGCTCGGTCGAGAGGCGCATCTCGTCGATGTCGCCGCGCTCGAGCGCGCGGTACGCCTGGACCGCGTCGGGAAGGATCCGGAAGACGACGCGGTCGAACGGCGCGCGGGGGCCCGCGTAGCGCGGGTTCCGCACGAGGTCGATCGACTCGGAGGTCCTCCACCGCGCGACCCGGTACGGCCCGTTCGAGAACGGCGCCCGATCGTCGGGAGAGGCGAGGAAGTCTCGCCCGGCGTTCCTCGCGGCGCAGACGAGGGGTATGTTGAAGGCGTAGATCCGGAACGCGTACGGCGAGCGGAACCGCACGCGGAACGTACGGTCGTCGACCGCGTCCGCCCCTTCGAAACCCTCGAGGCCCTCCGAGAAAAGGAGCGCCGGGATCTTCGGGTCCGTCGCCTTCTCGAACGTGAAGATCGCGTCGCGCGAGGTGACCGGCGTGCCGTCCTCCCACACGGCGCCGTCGCGGAGGTGAAACGTCCAGGTCCGCCCGTCGGGCGAGACCTCCCACCGGTCGGAGAGGCCGCCGACCGGCTCGAGGCGCTTGTCGAGGTCGATGAGGTTCCGCGCGACGTCGGCGATCACGTCGGCGGCGTAATCGTCCGTCTGGAGGAGCGGGTTCAGGGTCGCGGGCTCGCCCTCGAGGCGGCGGTAGAGCGTCCCCCCCGGCTTCGGCGTCCCGAGCGCGCTCTCGTCGAGGAAGCCGATCGCGGCGGGCGCCGACGGCGGGCGCGGCGCCGGCCGGCGGCACGCGGAAATCGCGGCGGCGAGAGCGAACGCGCTGACGAGTCGCCGGACGGACACGGCACCCCCCGCTCGCCGGAAGGGGAAGTCAGGGAGCGACGATCGACAGCGAGGACGTGTTCCCGGCGGCGTCCACCGCCCGAACCAGGACGTAAGCTCCCCGGATTTCCGGCTGGAGGGAAATTGTATACGACTCCTGCGGGGAATCGGTCATCCCGTCGTCGGCGGCCGCGCGGGTCCACGCGCCCGCGTCGACGCTCCATCCCGCTGCCGCGATGGGCGAGAGCGCGTCGGCCACCCGGACGCGGAGCACCGCGCCCGATTTCTCGCGCGTGGACGAGACGAGCGTGATCGCCGGCGGCGTGTTGTCCACGAGCACCGGGTCGGACACCGTCGCGTCGCTCCGCGGGTCGTCGGGATTGCCGGGCCGGTCGCTCGCCGTCACGCGGAAGAGATACCGGCCGTCCGGGAGGAGTCTCGAATCGAAGCCGAAGGCGTTGCCGCGCACCGAGCGTCTCATCGGAACCCACGGACCGGAGACGCCGGCGGGACGGAAGTCGACGTCCGCGACGAGCTCGTCGCCGTCGGGGTCCGACGCCTTCCAGGTCACGATGAGATAGCCGCGTCCCTCCGCCCGGGGCGTTCCCGGCTTCTCCTCGGAGGCCGTGAAGATCGACTCGCCCGCGGACGCCTCATCGGTCGACGCGGCGGCAAACACGCCCGCCGCGTCGCGGGACGGGGTTCCCACCGCCACCGCCTCGACCTGCGGACGGGCGTTGTCGTTCTGGTACGCGCATTCGACGCGGAAGAGGACCGGCGAGCGGTCGGCGGCCGCCGCCTCGAACGCCGTCTTCCACTGGAGGAAGCGGCCCGGAGCGGCGGCGATCTTCCCCGGAGTGGCGGCCGGCACCGGCGCCGTCCAGGGCGTCCACGTCGCGTCGGGATAGCTCGAGTTCCCGCTCCGGAATGCGATCGTCAGCGCTCCCCCTTTCGGCACCGACGCGTCCGTCCGGAACGCCCCGAACCGGGACGTTCTGCCCGTGTCCTTGATCGACGAGAAGAACTCTCCGGCGCGTGCGGGGACGCGACGGTACGCCGAGGCCGGCGAGTCGGTCGCGAGCACCTCGTCGGTCGCGAACACGACGCGCTTCTCGTCGACGCTCGCCGAGAGCGACGCCTGCCCCTTTCGCACGAGGTAGACGCGCCCGTGGGGGCCCGTCGCGACGAGGAGACCTCCCGACGCCGGGTCCCAGCGGCAGGAGTGGACGAGCTCGTCGTCGGAGCGCCAGAACGGGACCGCCGCGTCGTCGGAGCCGATCTCGACGATTTCCGAAGACTCGCCGCCCTTCGAGGGGGCCGACGGCGGCGCGGGAGGCACGAGCGAAGTCGTCGCGGTGACGGTGACGGTCCCCCCTCCCTCGCCCCCTCCCGGCGAAGCCGAAGCCTCCGGTTTCTTCTCCTTGGGGGCGGGGACGGGCGGCCTCACCGCGCCCGCCGGACCTCCGCCGACCTTCGTCGAAACCGCCGCCGCCCAGACCTGCCCCTCCGGCCCGGCGGCGAGCGAGGAGACCTCGGCTTTCTCGGAGTCGTAGATCGTGCGCGCGACGCCGTCCGGCGCGATGCGGATCACGAGCCCCTTTCCCGACGTGCCCGCCCACAGGCGTCCCTGCGCGTCCATCAGGAGGCACCGCACGTGCTCGTCCCCCACGTCGTCGAACACGCGTCCTTCTCCGGGAGCCGTGACCCGGAAGATCCGGCCGGGGACGCCCGTCGCGACGAAGAGGGACCCGCGGTCGAACGCGAACGCCCAGATGTACTCCGCCTGCGGCTCGAAATACACGAGCGGCTTCCCCTTCTCGATCCGGTAGACCTTCCCGTGCGGCGAAGTCCCGGCGTAGATCGCCCCGTCCGGGCCGGCCGCGAGCGCGGTGACCTCCGACTCGGGGAGCGTCAGCAGGACCGTCGCGGGCTTGCCCGGCTCCTGGCGGAAGATCTGTCCCTCGTCGCCGCTGGCGAAGAGCAGCGCTCCCGACTTCTCGGCCGCGACCGCGAAGATCTTCGTCGCGGAGAGGCCGGCGATCGCCTTCGACTCGCGGGTGAGCGCGAGGCGGCCGTCCGGGAGGGCCGAGACGCCGTGGGCGGTTCCCTCCGAGAAATCGCGCGCGGAGTCGATCGTCCAGATCTTCGGCGTCGACGCGGCGGCGCCGGCCGCGCAGCAGATCGCCGCGATCGCCAGGAATCGTGTTCGCATGAGACCTCTCAATCGAGCTTCGGGACGACCTCGAGCGTCAGCCGCGCCGACCCGGTCACGGGGATGGGCTGCTCGACCGTGGCCGAGTACACCCGCTGATGGGAAAGATTGACGTCGCCGTCGAGCGCGCCGGAGCCGGAGAACATCGTGAAGACGGTCGGCGGAAGGGCGGCGAGCTCCTGACCCGCGACCACCGCACCGGCGCCGTTGCGGTACGCGAGAAGGTTGACGGAATTGGCGGGACGCATCCGGTCGAGGAAGTCGAGCACCTGCTCGAGAGAGCGCGGGTCCGCGGGGAAGAGCGACAGGTCGAACGCGGTCGCCGACAGGCCGTCGCCCACGAAGACCGTCAGCGGTCCGGGGGGCTCGCCCGCCGGGATCGGGAGCGCGAGCGAGAGGTGCCGCGCGATCCCGCGGAAGTCCTGGAGACCGACCCGGATCATCACGGTCTCCCCCGGGCGCACCCGGTCCTTCTCCGGCTCGACCTCGATGATCCGGGCGTTCTTCAACTCGTCCGAGTGCTGGATCGAGACGTTGATCCCGTCGATCGGCAGGTCGTGGAATTCGTTCGCCATGAGGTAGTTCGTCAGCAGCGCCATCGCCGAGACCGCCTGGTCCTTCGCGTTCAGCCCGGAGAAGACCGAATCGTAGTGGACGGTCCGGCCCGGCGTCGCGATCGAAGATTTCCAGACGAGCGTGCGCTCTCCCGTCGACTTCTCGAGCGTGGAGAGCGTCGTGTCGATCGCGGTCGCCGCGAGGATCGGGGTGAGCATCGAGTTCCGGACGACCTGGAACTGGTAGCTCTGCGTCGGCGCGCTTTCGGAGGCGATCGACACGTTGACCGGCACCATCGCCGCCGACCCGCCGAACGAGCCGAGGATGCCCGTCGACCGGTCCTGCGAGATCGACCCGAGGACCTTGCCGGTCGAGGCGAACTTGAACGAGCGATACATCGACGGGAGGACGCCGATCACCTCCGAGTCCGCCATCGGCATCTCGACGGGACCCATCGAAAGGAACGGGTGGCCGAAGGCGAGCACGTTGCCGCCGTCGACCCAGGTGACCGTCCCCGTCGCCGCCATCGTCATGTCTCCCGAGATCAGGATCGTCGCGACCGACGATCCGGGCCGAAGCGGCGGCTCGGCGGCGCGCGCCGGCAGGGCGCTCCCGGACGCCGGAACGGCCGCGGGGAACGCGGCGCCGCTCGGCGCCGGCAGGAAGCCCGCGCGCTCGAACGCGTCGGAGAAGAGGGAATCGCCCGCCGGGAAGGGAGAGGCCGAGAGCGGGATCGCCAGCGGCGCCCAGCCGGAACCGGAAGCCGGCGCGGGAAACGCGCGGGCGACGAGAGCGCGAAAAGCGGTGACGAAATCGCCGCCGCGGAAAGTCGAGACGAGGCTCTCCGCCTGCGCGCGGGCGCCGCTCGGCGTCGGCGCGCCGATCGGGACGGGCGGGTTCGCCGGGACGTGGCGGATGTCGAGCATCGACGCGATCGGGGTGATTCCGGCGATCGCCTCCTCGGAGAAGGGCCACCCGTAGGCCACCGCGCCGACGAGCTTGTCCTCGACGTAGACCGGGCTTCCGCTCATCCCCGCGATCACGCCGCTCTTTTCGAGGTTGTTCCCGGTGAGGCGGGCGAGGATCAGGTCCTGCTTGGGCGCGTACTCGCGCATCACGCCGAGGATCTCGACGCCGAACCGCTGCACGCCGGCGCCGTTGCCGAAATCGCAGAGCCCGTATCCCTTCTGGCCCGGGCGGATCCCGGAGACCTCGAGGATCGGAGGAGAGGCGGCCGCGCTCCCGCACACGAGGGCCGCCGCGACGAGGAGGAGTCCCGCAATGGGTTTTCGCATCAAACGTACAACCCGCACCGGCCCCTGTTTCATTCCGCTCGCCCGAAGGAACGCAAAAGGCGCGAATTCATTGACCGGTCGGAGTTTGGTGTGCTACGGTCGGCGGGCCATGAGCGCGCCCCGTCGTCGCGCCGTCGAGGGCGCGGACCATCGCGCCGTCGAAGGCGCGGACCATCGCGCCGTCGAAGGCGCGCACGGTCGTTCCGAAGGCGCGCCGCAGGAGGTCGAAACGTCTTGAACGCCCAGCCGATCCGCACCACGGCCCTCGAAACGAGCCCCTCCCAGTTCGAAACCTTCCTGCGGGAGACGGGGCCGTCCGCCAAGGTCGTCCTCGGCATTCTCCTCTTCTTCAGCATCGTGTCGTGGCTGATCATCATCGCCAAATATATTCGATTGAAGCGGGTGCGCGGCCAGTCTCACCGATTCCTGGATTTTTTCCGGAAATCGAAGCGGTTCTCCGAAGTCAACACGATGGCGAGCCAGCTCGCCGAGACCCCGCTGACGACCCTCTTCAAGTCGGGGTATGCGGAGCTCGACGCCCAGATCAAGGCCGCGCGCTCCGACGAGCCGGCCAGCGCCGCGACGACCAGCACGCGCCTCCTCATCAAGAACATCAGCGGGATCGAACGCGCTCTGGAGCGAGCCGCGGGCGCGGAGGTTTCGCGCCTCACCCGATGGCTCACGTTCCTCGCGACGACCGCTTCCGCGTGCCCCTTCATCGGCCTCTTCGGGACGGTCTGGGGCATCATGGCGGCCTTCAACGCGATCGGCGTCTCGGGCTCGACGTCGATCGTCGCGGTCGCCCCGGGGATCTCGGAAGCGCTCATCAACACCGCCGCCGGCCTCGCCGCGGCGATCCCCGCGCTCATCGCGTACAACTACTTCATGGGACAGATCCGCCAGATGCGGGCGACGATGGACGACTTCGCCCTCGAGTTCCTCAACCTGACGGAACGGAACTTCACGTAGAGCCCGGACTATTCATGAGCACCCGGCCAAGAGAGCGAGTCGTTGTTCGAGGATCGAAGGGATGACAGACAGGGACACAAACTCGGCACGGTGGGTTCCCGCGAGAGATTTTTCGTCGGGGCTTCGGAACGCCGCCGAAGGCGATGCCTTCGTATCGTCGAGGCGGGGTTGTGAAGCCTTCGGCGGAAAAGATCCGCGGGAACGCCGGAGCCGCTCATGAATAGTGCGGCCTAAGAATGGCATTCTCGGCCGGCCCGAAGAACGATCCCTTCGACCACCTCGCGGACATCAACGTGACCCCGCTCGTCGACGTGATGCTCGTGCTGCTGATCATCTTCATGGTCACGGCCCCGATGCTGCACCAGGGAGTCTCCGTCGCGCTCCCGAAGGCGCAGGCTTCGAATCTCCCGAAGAGCGCCGAGGACCCGGTCATTCTCTCGATCACGAAGAGCGGCCTCTACTACATCAACGAGACGCCCGTCGCCGGCGGGCTCCTCAAGGAGCGGCTCCAGGCCTACATGCGGAGCCGCACCGACAAGACGATCTACCTCAAGGCCGACCGGTCGCTTCCGTACGGGACCGTCGTCGAGACGATGGATCTCTTGAACCGCATGGGGATCGAGAACCTCGGCATGCTGACCGAGTCCCGGGAGAAGAAGAAATGACGGGGGCGGGCTGACGTGGACGCCGTCGGCGAGATCCTCGCGGAGACGGGGACTCGCACCCCGGAATGGAAGGCCGGCCTCGCCGGCACGCTCCTGCTCCACGCCGCCGTCGGAGCGGCGTTCCTGATCGCGTCGCGTCTGCCGACGGCGCACCGCTTCATCTCCCCGCACGCGGTCTCGGTTCGCCTCGTCCCGCTCTCCTCGGTGCGGGGAGCCCGCGCCGAGACCAAAGAGGCTCCCGTCTCGCGCCCGGTCATCGAGAAGCCCCAGGACGTCCCGGCCCCGTCGCCCAAGGCGATGCCGCTGCCGGAGAAGACGAAAACGAAGAAGGAGCCGCCGCCTCCTGCGCACCCGTCGCGGACCTCGCCGCAGGCGGCGAAGAAGGCGAGCGGGAGCGCGGTCGACCTCCCCGGGCCCGGGGAGACGGAAGGCTCTCCGACCGGAGTCCCCGGCGCGGGATCGAGCTTCGGAGCCTCGCTGTCCGCGTTCGACTCCGCGGATTTCAACTATTCGTACTACGTGACGCAGATGCTCGTCTCGATCGGGGCGAACTGGTTCAAGCCGACGGACCAGGCGGTCGCGCCGCCGGTCATCTTCTTCCGGATCGCGCGCGACGGGTCGATTTCCGACGTGCGCATCGAGCGCTCGAGCGGGCTGCCGTTCGTCGACCGCGCGGCCCAGCGGGCGGTGATGGCCTCGTCGCCGCTGCCGCCGCTCCCGGCCGATTTCCACGAGAGCTCGCTCGGGGTCCATCTGAAATTCCAATGAGGAGGTCACGCGTGAAACGCATCATCGTTGCTGTCGCTGCCGCCGCGCTCGCCGCGGCCGCCGCGCTCTCGGCGCAAACGCCCGCGCCGCCGCGCGAGAGCCAGGAGCTCTGGCTCGAGCTGAACAAGGCGGTCGCCAAGAAGCTCCCGATCGCGATTCCGCCGACGATCGCGCCGGCCGGACCCGTGATCGAGAGCCAGGTACGCCAACCCTTCTACGACACCCTGAGGGCCGACCTCGATTACGAGGGTGCGTTCACGATCGTCGATCCCGCCCTGTATCCGAAGGGGTACCGCGACGCGACCTCGCCGGAGTCGGCCGACCGCTGGTCGGCCACCGGTGCGGAGGTCCTCGTCGACACCCTCCTCGAGGTCACCGGCGACCGGGTCGCCGCCGAGGCGCGCGTCTACGACCTCAAGTCGCACAAGCTGGTGTTCGGGAAGCGTTACAGCGGGGGCGCCACCTACGTCGCGCGGATCGCGCACGCCGTCGCCGACGACATCGTGAAGTACTTCACGGGCAAGCCGGGCGTTTTCATGACGACGATCGCTTTCGCCTCCGATCGCGACGGCGGGAGGGGGCTGCGCGAGATCTACGCGGTCGACTACGACGGCCGCAATCCGAGGCGGCTCACCCGGCTCCGATCCCTGGCGATGAACCCGTCGTGGGAGGCCTCCGGGCAGCACCTGGTCTTCACGAGCTATGCGAAGATGTTTCCCCACTTGAACGTCGTCGCCCGCGACGGCTCGGGGCGCCGCGACATCGCCACGGGCGTCGAGCTCAACGCCTCGCCGTCCTTCTCCCCGGACGGGAAGCGGATCGTGTTCGCCGGCTCGCAGGGAGCCAACCCGGACATCTTCGTCGTCAACTCCGACGGATCGGGCTTGAAGCGACTGACGACGTCCCACGCCGTCGAGTCGACGCCGCGCTGGTCGCCGGTCGGCAACCAGATCCTCTACACGTCGAGCGCGTCCGGCACCCCGCAGCTCTACATGATGGATCCGGAGGGCGCCAACTCCCGGCGCGTCACGTTCGCGGGAGACTGGAACGACGAGGGCGCGTGGTCGCCGGACGGCTCGAAGATCGCCTACGCGTGCCGCAGCAACGGCAATGCCGGCGCCGACTTCCAGATCTGCGTGATGAACCTCGCGACCGGGCAGGCGCTCCAGCTCACGGAGGAAGGCTCCAACGGCCATCCGAGCTGGTCGCCCGACGGCCTGAAGATCGCCTACGACTCGCGGCGCGGGAGCTCGACGCAGGTCTACACGATGGACATCAACGGCGAGCACAAGGTCGCGATCACCGACAAGGGGAACAACAGCCAGCCCGCCTGGAGCCCAAATTAGAGCCCAGAGCGCTCACGACTGTGAGCGCCCGCCTTCGCCGAGGCTTCGGCTGGTGAACTCCGGGCTCTACCCCGAGGAGCGTGCGGGCAGGCGCGCGACGTGGGGGTCCAGCCCAGCGGACTCACGGCCGTGAGTCCGCGAGACTCTCCCTTGAGGGCCGCCTGGCGGCCCGAAGGATCTCGTTCTCAGTGGCGTCGCGGGTGAGCGCCCGCCTCGCCGAGGCTCCGGCGGGTGAGCTCCGGACTCCGGCCCGGACGGCGCCGGGGCATCCGGCCGCACGTCGCTATCCTCCCTCGCGCGACGCGGAACGAACCCTTGGCGCTGAAACGGCGCGCCGCCAGGCGCCGGGATGGCCGATCTGGCGCGTGAATCTTGCATTTTCGGCCGTCCTGCGGATTGAAAGCGAGCACGAATTTTGCTACGGTCAGAACCGTGAAACTACTCGGGAAATCGGCAACTTTGAGGAGGAATGAAATGCGGATGCATCGGAGTCTAAAGGTCGCCGCCGTGCTGGGAGCCGTCATCGCGCTCGCCGCCGGCTGCAAGAAGAAACCCCCCACGACGACTCCCGAGGCTGCGCCTCCTCCGCCTGCCGTCGAAGCGCCCGCGCCTCCCGCGCCGACGCCTCCCCCGTCCGCTCCGCGGGGAGAGGACGTGATGAGCGAGGACCTGCAGACCCTCAACTCGAAGGGATATCTCCAGGACGCGTTCTTCGACTTCGACAAGGCCGACCTCCGCGACGACGCGCGAACGGCGCTCGCTTCCGACGCCCAGTGGCTCAAGCAGTACGGCTCGATCCGGATTCTCGTCGAGGGGCACTGCGACGAGCGCGGGACGGAGGAGTACAACCTCTCTCTCGGCCAGAAGCGCGCTTCCGCGGTCAAGGAATACCTCGTCTCGCTCGGCATCGAAGGGTCCCGCGTGAACACGGTGTCTTACGGGAAGGCGCGGCCGTTCTGCACCGATCACGACGAAGCCTGCTGGCAGCAGAACCGCCGCGGTCACTTCGTGATCACCGGCAAGTGAGTCTCTTCCGCGATCCGCGGCGCTTTGCGCTCGCCGCTCTCGCCGCCGGGGCCGCCGTGTCGTTTGCGTGCGTCTCCTCGGACGACATCGACGGGCTTCACCGGCAGATGAACGACATCGAGCGGCAGATCCAGGCCGTCGAGAGCAAGTCGTCCTCGAAGGAAGAGGTCCAGAAGCTCAACGCCAGCGTGGCCCAGCAGACCAACCAGTTGCTCAAGTCCAACGCCGACACCGGCGTGAAGCTCGACGAGCTCTCCCGCCAGATCGAGGCGCTCCAGGCGAAGCTCGACGACACGAACCGGCGACTGGCGGAGGTCTCCCAGCAGATCGCCGCCGCGCCGGGCGGCGGGCCCGGCGCCCCTCTTTCGCCGTCGATCGGCGCTCCGCGTCCCAACGCGCCGCCGGCCGCGGCGGCCGGGGGCCCCAGCCCGCAGCAGCTCTACGACACGGCGTACGGCGACTACACGAAGGGGCGCTACGAGCTCGCCGTGGCGGGCTTCCAGGACTACATCGAGCGTTACCCTTCGACGGATCTTTCCGACAACGCGCAGTACTGGGTGGGCGAATCGCATTTCTCGGAGCGCAAGTTCGACGACGCGATCGGCGATTTCGACGCGTTGCTCAAGCGCTGGCCCAAGAGCGACAAGGCGGCGGCCGCGCTCTTGAAGAAGGGGCTGGCGCTCCAGGAGCTCAACCGCCGCGCCGAGGCGGTCGTCGCGCTGCAGTACGTCATCCACGAATATCCCGGTTCGGACGAGGCGCGTCTGGCCCGGCAACGACTGACGGCCCTGGGCGTCGAAGCCCGCTGAAACCGAGCGGGCGGCAAAGCCCGCGAAACGGGCGGGCGGAGCCCGCCGAACGGGCGGGCACCGAGCCCGCCGAATGGGCGGGCGCCGAGCCCGCCGGATGGATGCTAGAAAGGAAGTCTCGAACCCGATGGCCAACATCAAGTCCGCCAAGAAACGGATCCGCACGTCCGCGAAGAAGACGGCCCGGAACCGCCGCGTGAAGACAAAGCTCCGCCATGTGATCAAGAAGCACCGTTCCTCTCCCTCGGCGGAGACGCTGCCGGGCACGGCCTCCGAGATCGACCGCGCCGCGGCCAAGGGGGTCATCCACCCGAACACCGCCGCGCGCTACAAGTCGCGGCTGGCAAAGGCGACGAAGAGCCGGGCGTCGAGTTGAAGCGGACGCCAGGCGCCGCTTGACTCGACGCGGCGGGCGTTTGAGCGCCCGACGGCCTAACGCCCGCTCCGGCGGGCGTTTCCGTCTTCCTATCTCGGAGAGGAGCTATCTCGGAGAGGAAGGGGCGTCCGCGCCGGCGTTCTCGCGGCCCCAGGTCTCGGCGCTCTCGTCATAGGCCGGCAGCTCGAAGGCCCAGCCGTTGGCGCGGTAGCGCTGCCATTCCCACACCTTCGCCCACTTGAGAAACACGCCGTACGCCTGGAGCGCGCAAAGGACGAAACCGTGACGCCCGTCGAGGAAGCCGGCCTGGAGCACGTACATCCGGAAGAAACGCCACGCCGGACGCAGGCACAGCTCCGTCACGCCGGGGCTCTTCCCCCGCTTGAACGCCTCCGCCGCGCCCCACTCCGCGTACCGGTGGAACTTCTCGAGGTACTGCGAGAAGGAGCGGAACGTGTAGTGGAGGAGCGGCGCGGACAGCGTCGGCGTCGGCCCTTCGGGACGGATGTCGGCGTGAACGCGCCGGTTCGGATAGCGCGCGGAGCCCTTTCGGATGAGACGGACGACCTTGTCCGTCGACCATCCCGAGTGCCGGATGATCCGGTCGACGAAGATGTTCTGCCGGCGGATCGAATAGTGCTCGGCGTCGGGGCCCCGTTCGAGGAGTCCCATGATCTCGCGGGCGAGCTCGGCCGTGACGCGCTCGTCGGCGTCGACGATCAGGACCCACGGGTGAGCGGCCCGGTCCATCGCCCAGTTCTTCTGCGCCGCCGAGCCGAAGTACTCGTGCTGGACGACGCGAACGCCGGGGATCGCGCCGGCGATCTCGACGGTGCGGTCGGTCGAGAACGAATCGACGAGCAGCACCTCGTCGGCCCAGAGAACGCTCTCGAGGCACTCCTTGATGTTGATCTCCTCGTTGTAGGAGGTGACGATCGCCGACAGATGCGGCCGATCAGTCAATTCGGACCTGCCACCGCTCGATCGACTGCGCCCTCCCGCTCTGCTCGTCCACTTCGACCACCACCGACGAGAGCCGCACGTCGCGCTTGGCGGTCTCGAACGAGCGCGGGGTCTGCGCGAGGAATTTCTCGACGACCTTGTCCTTGTTGAAGCCGATCACGCCCTCGTAAGCCCCCGTCATCCCGACGTCGGTCAGGTATGCGGTGCCGCCGGGCCGGATCGTCTCGTCGGCGGTCGGGACGTGGGTGTGGGTCCCGACGACGGCCGAGACGCGCCCGTCGAGGTACCAGCCGAGCGCGTTCTTCTCGGAGGTCGCCTCGGCGTGGAAGTCCACGAAGACGACGCCGGCCTCCTTCTTCAGGGCGGGCAGCATCTCGTCGGCGATTCGGAAGGGAGAGTCGATGTTGGTCATGAAGACCTGACCCTGGAGGTTCAGCACCGCGACGGCGACCCCCGAGGCGGTCTTCTTCACGATGCTCCCGTGTCCCGGGTTCCCCTTCGGGTAGTTCGCCGGGCGCAGGACGTCGTCGAGCTCGTCGAGGCTCGGGAGGAAGTCCTTGCGGTCCCAGATGTGGTTGCCCGAGGAGAAGACGTCGATCGGGAGCTTCTTCAACTCGTCGTAGATATCGCGCGTCAGCCCGAAACCGCCGGCCGCGTTCTCGATGTTCACGATCGTGAAGTCGATCTTGCGGCGGTCGATCGTCTTCTCGAGCGCTTCCGAGAGCGCGCGCCGGCCGGGATTGCCGACGACGTCGCCGACGAAGAGGATTTTCACCATTGGGACACGAGGGTCTCGCCGCTCTGATCATCCGCTGAAGCATTTTCAGAAGTGACGCTCTCTGGGTTGCTGAACCGAACTGTCTGACCTGGGGGATGCATCCCCCAAGCCCCCTCTGGAGCTCCTGAATTCGCTCGTGCGGGGCAGCTCATCGCCGGAAAGCTGCCTGATTTCCCTCGCCCGCGCGCGGCGCCGCGGGAGAGGGTGGCCGCGCCGAAGTGCGCACGCGCGAGGCGGGCCGGGTGAGGGAAACGCGCGCGATCATCGAGCGTACTCCACCGCGCGCGTCTCGCGGATCACCGTCACCTTGATCTGTCCGGGATACTGGAGCTCCGTCTCGATCTTCTTGGCGACGTCCTTCGAGAGCCAGAGCGCCTCGTCGTCGGTGATCTTCGCCGCCTCGACGACGATGCGGAGCTCGCGTCCCGCCTGCACGGCAAACGCCTTCTGCACCCCCTTGAAACCGTCGGCGATGTGCTCGAGCTTCTCGAGGCGCTTCACGTAGGTCTCGAGGATCTCCCGCCGGGCGCCCGGACGCGCGGCCGAGAGGGCGTCGGCGCCGTTGACGAGCACCGCCTCGACGGACCGCGGCTCGTAGTCGCCGTGGTGGCATTCCATCGCGTGGATCACCGCGTCGCTCTCGCCGAACTTCTTCAGCACCTCGCGGCCGAGCTCGAGGTGCGTCCCCTCCATCTCGCGGTCGATCGCCTTGCCGACGTCGTGGAGGAGCCCCGCGCGCTTGGCCACGTCGACGTTGACCCCGAGCTCCGCGGCCATGTTCCCGGCGAGCCACCCGACCTCGCGCGAATGCTGGAGGACGTTCTGTCCGTACGACGTGCGGTACTTCAACCTTCCGAGGAGCTTGATGAGCTCGGGGTGGAGGTCGGGAATGCCGAACTCGAGCGCGACCGCCTCCCCTTCCTGCCGGATCTTCTCCCAGAGCTCGGCCCGCACCTTCTCGACGATCTCCTCGATGCGGGCGGGATGGATCCGCCCGTCGACGATCAGGCGCTGGATCGCCATGCGGGCGATCTCGCGCCGGACCGGCTCGAACGCCGAGAGGATGATCGCCTCCGGCGTGTCGTCGATGATGAGGTCGACGCCGGTCGCCGCCTCGAGGGCCCGGATGTTGCGCCCTTCGCGGCCGATGATCCTCCCCTTCAGGTCGTCCGAAGGGAGGTCGACGACGGAGACGGTTGCCTCGACGACCGTGTCCGACGCCATCCGCTGGATCGCCATCCCGATGATCCGTCGCGCCTTCTGCGTCGCGTTCTCGGAGGCTTCCTCCTCGATCCGGCGGATCAGGTGCGAGGCTTCGAGCCGCGCGTCGTTCTCGATCGACCGGATCAGGTTCTGCTTCGCCTGCTCCGCCGTGAGCCCGGAGATCGCCTCGAGCTTCCGGCGCTGCTCGTCGATCAGCTCCTTGAATTCCTCGTCCAGGCGGTCGATCTCCCCCTGCCGGCGCGCCAGATCCTTCTCGCGCTTGTCGAATTCGGCGCCGCGCTGCTCGATCTGGGCGAGCTTCCGGTCGAGGTTCTCTTCCTTCTGGGTCAGCCGCTTCTCGAGCGCGGCGATCTCCTGGCGCCGCCCGTTGGCCTGCTTGTCGAATTCCGCGCGGGCGGCGAGGATCTTCTCCTTCGCCTCGATGTCGGCCTCGCGGCGCTTCGCGTCGGCCTGCCGTTTGGCGTCTTCGAGCAGGCGCTCGGCCTCGCGCCGCGCCGCGTTCCGGATGCCGGAGGTCCGGCGACTGACCAGGAGGGAGAAGATCACGGTGGCGACGATCGCGGCCGCGATACCCGCCACGAGGGCGATCACCAGTGTTCCATCCATCGCGTTTCTCCAGGACGACCCGGAGCGCCGCGGGAGCGGGAATCGAGGGAGGTCCCGCGTTGGCCGTGTGTCAGTCGACTTGAACCTGTCTCAGACAGGTGGGTGCCCGAAAGGCGAAGTTTAGTTTCCCGGCGTCACCGGGACGTCACCGCTCCGCCGGAAGTCAAGCTCCCGAATAATGAATGTTGGTTCAAGAGTGACTTTTCCATCACAAACCAAGCAGGACCAGCCTCTTTCCCTATTCTCCCGTTTCCCGAGCCGGCTCGAAAGCGGCTCATCGTGCCTCCAGGGCGTCGTCGAGTTTCTTTATGAGGCGCTCCACCCTCGCTTTCGCGTTGGCCGGATCGCCCTGACTCCTTCTCTCCCGTTGGTAGAGGTCGTCCGAAATGTTCAACGCCGCCAGAATCGCGATCTTGGCGGAATCGACCGTGGCCGCCCGCTCGGCCACCTCTCGCATCTTACCATCGACGAACCGGGCGAGCTCCCGGACGTACGAGCTGTCGCTATCGGCGCGGACGGTGTACGTCTGGCCGTAGATCTCGACTTGCGTGACGTTGGCCCGGTCTTCCGCCATGGCCCGTGTTCCTCTCCGGAAGAGTATAAGGGCTAAACCTTAGAAGCGTCAATCGTTTCCAACGTCTCGATCAGGCGGCCGAGCCTCTCCCTGACCTTTTCGTTTTCCGCTTCGTGCCGCGCGAGCTCGGCCGCGAGCTCTTCCTCGCGTTTGGCGGACTTGCGCGCGGAGGCGATCTCGGCCTTCGCCTTCTCGATCTCGGCCTCGCGCTCGGCGAGCTTCGCCTTGAGCCTGCCGTTCTCCTCCGTCGCCGAGCGGTACTTTTCGAGGACCCGCTCCACGCGCTTCTCGAGGGAGTCGAAGATCTTGCTGTTCTCTGCGGTCGTCATGCTTTCACTCCGAATTTCTGCTGCCACGTTTCCATGAGCCGGTCGCGCTCACGATTGACCTCTTCCTGGGACAGGGTCCGGTCGGGAGCGCGGAAGGTGAGACGAACGGTGACGTTGCGGGATTCCGGCCGGGCCGGATCGACGTAGAGCTTGAGGAGCACCGCCTCCTCGAGATGCGCGAGCCGCGCCGCGCCGATCGCCGCCTCGACGTCGCTCCACGTCACGCCGGGGCCGCACGACACCGTCACGTCGACGTCGGCCGCCGGAAACCGGGAGTACTCCGCATGGCGGACCGGCCGGCGGGCGCGGGAGAGCGCGCCGAGGTCGAGCTCGGCGACGACGACCGCCGCCGGGAGCGCCATCTCGCCGCGCCATCCTTCCGGGATTCTTCCGAGGACGCCCGCCGGGCGGCCCGCGACCGATACGCGAAGCGCCGCCGAGGCTGCCAACGCGTCCGCGACCTCGCTCTCGAAGAGCGGCTCTTCCCCGGAGACGGCGAGGACGAGCCGTCGGACGATCCCCTTCGCGTCGAGGAGGTCGACCGGCCGCACCGGGTACGCCTCCGGCGCCTCGCCCGCGAGCGCCGCCGCGAAGTGCCGGCTCTCGATTTCCGTCGGATCGGCGCCGGCGGGCGCGGGCCGGTCCCACACCCTTCCGACCTCGAAGAGCGCGATCGAACGCCGTCCGGCGCGGTGGTTGGCCGAAACCGACTCGAGGAGCCCCGGGAGGAGCAGACGGCGCAGACAGGGGCGCCCGGCGTCGAGCGGATTCGTCACCCGGAGCGGTTCCGGGCGGTACGCCTCCTTCCCGAGCAGGTTACCCGGCCGCGAATCCGCCCCGGGTCCGACGAAGGGGAAATTCATCGCCTCGAAGAGCCCCGCTTCGCGAGCCTCGTCGGCGGCGCGGTCGTCGATCTCGCGCGGCGCGGGCGCGCCGGCGGAGAGGTAGAGCGGCGAGAGGGCTTCCGCCGGCGGGAGCGCGAACGGGATCTTCGAATATCCGTGGATGCGCGCCACCTCCTCGACCAGGTCCTCCTCGATCGCGACGTCCGGACGCCACGACGGCACCGCCGCGTCGAGCGCGTCGCCGGCGAGCCTCACGCCGAAGCCGAGGCGCTCGAGGATCCCGGCCGCGCGCGCGAGGGAAAGATCGGAAAGCCCCGTCAGACCGGCCAGCCGGGCGAGCCGGAGCCGCACGACGCGGGGGACGAACCGCGCCGGATACACGTCGACCTCGCCGGCGAGAAGCTCCCCCCCCGCGCTCTCGAGCACGAGCGCCGACGCGAGCGCCAGCCCGTCGGGGATCGCCTCGACGTCGGCGCCGCGCTCGTAACGGTGGGAGGCGTCCGTGTGGAGGCCGTGGCGCCGCGCCGTGCGCCGGATCGAAACGGGATCCCACCAGGCCGCCTCGAGCAGCACGTTGCGCGTCCGGCCGGGCACGATCGCGGAATCGACGCCGCCGATGACGCCGGCGAGCGAGAGGGCCCGGCGCTCGTCGGCGACGACGACGTCCTCCGGATGGAGCTCCCGCTCGACCCCGTCGAGGCAGCGGAGCTTCTCCCCCGCCTTCGCGAGCCGGACGATCAGCCGGCCGCCCGCGACGCGGTCCGCGTCGAAGGCGTGGAGCGGCTGGCCGAGCCCCCAGAGCGAGATGTTCGTCGCGTCGACCGCGGCGTCGATCGACTTGAGCCCCAGAGCGTCCATGCGCCGCCGCCAGAGCGCCGGGGAGGCCGCCGGCGATATCCCGCGAATCATCCGCGCGGCGAACCGGCGGCAACGGTCCGGCACCTCGACGGAAACCGCCGCGTGCTCCCCGACGGGCGGCCCGGAAGCCGCGGGCGCGGGTGCGCGCCAGCCCTCGAACCGCACGCCGAGCGCGGCCGCGACGTCGCGCGCGAAACCGCGGTGGTTCATCGCGTCCGGGCGGTTGGGAGTGACGTCGGCGTCGAAGACGGTATCGCCCGAAGGCGTCCGCTCGACCGTCCCGATCTCGAGCCCGATCTCGTTGGCGGTGTCGGCGATCTCCCCCGCGTCGACCGAGTCGAGATGCGCGTAGTCGCCCATCCAGTCGAGGGAGAACTTCACGACCTCGCCCCGGCGCTCGCGAGCGGCGGGCTCGCCCCCTCACCGGCCCGCCACCGGCGGGCATCCTCTCCCGAACGGGAGAGGTATCGTTGCGGCGTCACGGCGGTGACGCGACTCCACTCCGCGCCACCCCTCTCCAGATGGAGAGGGGAAGAGAGGACAGCGGACGCGCTCATCGCGGCCGCGACTCCGTGCTCCGATACTCCTCGTCGCGGATTCACCCGGCGCTCCGGAACTGCCGCAGGAACCGCAGGTCGTTCTCGAAGAAGAGGCGCAGGTCGGGAACGCCGTATTTCAGCAACGCGAGGCGGTCGACGCCGGTGCCGAACGCGAACCCGGAATACACCTCCGGGTCGACGCCGCAGACGCGGAGGACGTGCGGGTGCACCATCCCGGCGCCGAGGATCTCGATCCATCCCGAGCCCTTGCAGATCCGGCATCCGGCTCCGCCGCACAGGAAGCAGGTCATCGCCGCCTGCGCGCCCGGCTCGACGAAGGGGAAGTAGGAGCAGGTGAAGCGGACCTTCGTGTCCCGTCCGAAGAGTCCCTGCAGGAAGGCCTCGATCGTCCCCTTCAGGTGCGCCATCGTGATCCCGCGGTCGACGACGAGCCCCTCGATCTGGTGGAAGACCGGCGAGTGCGTCGCATCGACCTCGTCCTTGCGGTAGACGCGCCCGGGGCAGAGGACGCGGATCGGCGCGCCGTGGGCGGTCAGCGCCCGGATCTGGACCGGAGAGGTGTGCGTGCGGAGCAGGTACTCGGGCTGGCCGTTGGGGCCGTCCGCGGACACCAGGAGAGTGTCCTGCGTGTCGCGGGCCGGATGGTCCGGCGGGAAGTTCAGCGCGGCGAAGTTGAAGAAGTCCGTCTCGAGCTCCGGCCCGTCGGCGATCGAGAACCCGAGCCGCACGAACACGCTCTCGATCTGGCGCCGGACGGCCGTGAGCGGGTGCAGACCGCCGAGCGGAGACGGACGCCCCGGGAGCGTGACGTCGATCTCGTCCCGGGCGGCGCGCGCGGCGGCTTCGGCGGCGCGCACGCGCTCTTCGCAGACCGCGAGGCCGGCCTCGATCTCGCGCTTGGCCTCGTTGGCGCGCTTTCCGAACTCCGCCTTCCCGGGGCCGGAGAGCTCCTTCAGGCGCGCGAAGAGCGCCGGAACGAGGCCGTGGTCCCGGTTGACGTACTTCCCCTTCAGCGCCTCGTACGCGGGGCGCGAGGAAACGCCGGCGGCGTCCCGCCGGAACGCGGCGAGCAGATCGCCGATCGCCTCCGGATCCGTCATGCGATCCGTCCGTCCCCGGCGCCGCCTACGCGGGCTGGAGCGCTTTCTTGGCGACCGAGACGAGGTGCGTGAAGGCGCCCGGGTCGGAGACCGCGATCTCCGACAGCATCTTCCGGTTGATGTCGCTTCCCGATTTCTTCAGTCCGTCCATCAGGCGGCTGTAGGTGATGTCGTTCTCGCGCGCGGCGGCGTTGATCCGGACGATCCACAGCCCCCGGAAATCGCGCTTCTTCGCCTTGCGGTCGCGGTAGGCGTAGGCGAGCGACTTCTCGACCTGCTGTTTGGCGATCCGGTACGACTTCGATTTCGTGCCGTAGTAGCCCTTGGCGAGCTTCAGCACCTTGGCGCGGCGGTTCTTTCTCTTGGGTCCTCTTTTGACGCGGGGCATCTCTCTCCTCCGATGCGGTTTCGGGACCGGTTACTTCGAGTACGGGAGCATCTCGCGGACGCCCGGCGTGTCGGCCTTCGACACCATCGTCGCCTGGTCGAGGTCGCGCTTGCGCCCCGAGGCTTTCTTCGTCAGGATGTGGCTCTTGTAAGCCTTCCCCCGCTTGAACTTGCCGGACGCGGTCTTCTTGAACCGCTTGGCCGCCCCGCGGTGGGTCTTCAGTTTCGGCATGGTTGTTGTCCTCTTCGGAGCGCCGGGTTGAGCGGCTCTGCCGCTTCAACTCGGCGCCTCTATCTTGTCAACGGCCCCTGTTCTCAACGGCCGAGTTAAGCGGATCTGCCGCTTCAACTCGGCGCCTCTATCTTGTCAACGGCCCCTGTTCTCGACGGCCGAGTTAAGCGGCTCTGCCGCTTCAACTCGGCGCCCAATCTATTCGACGGCTCCGGCCGGGACGGCCCCCTTGCCGGGCTTGACGGGTTTCTCGATCGTCTTCACGGGACCGAGGATCTGGTGCATGCGGTTCCCCATCAACTCCGGGGACGACTCGGCGATGGCCCGGCCCTTGAGCTCCTCGACGAGCCGGCGCAGGACCTTCAGCCCGTTTTCGCGGCGCGCCATCTCGCGCCCGCGGAACTGGACGGTCGCCTTGACCTTGTCGCCGTGCTCCAGGAACCGAAGAATGCTCGCCTTCTTGAACTCGTAGTCGTGCTCGTCGATGTTGGGCCGGAACTTCACTTCCTTGACCTGCGTGACCTTCTGCTTCTTCTTCGAATCGTGCTGCTTCTTCTTCTGCTGGTAGACGAACTTTCCGAAGTTCATGATCCGGCAGACCGGCGGATTCGCGGTCGGGGCGATCTCCACGAGGTCGAGACCCGCCAGCTTGGCCCGGTCGTGCGCTTCCTGCATTCCGACGACGCCGAGAGGCTCGCCGTCGGCGTCGATCAGACGCACTTCCTTCCACCGGATCTGCTCGTTGATACGAATGCTCTTTTTGTCGATCGAAGACCTCCTATCGAAGGGAATCTATCATTCGCGCCGGGCCACTTCGCCCGCCAGCGCGGCGGAAAACTCGTCCAGGGAGCGGGAGCCGAGGTCCCCCGCCTTGCGCTTGCGCGGCGAGACCGATCCGGTCGCCTGCTCGCGCTCCCCCACGATCAGCATGTACGGAATCTTCTGGAGCTCGGCGTGGCGGATGCGCGCGCCGAGCTTCTCGTTGCGGTCGTCCGACTCGACGCGGAACCCGTCGGCCGCCAGACGCGCGGCGACCGAGCGGGCGTACTCGGCGAACTTGTCGGAGACCGGGATCACGACGGCCTGCACGGGAGCCAGCCACACCGGGAAGTCGCCGGCCGTGTGCTCGATCAGGATCCCGAGGAACCGCTCGACCGATCCGAGGATCGCCCGGTGCAGGACGACGGGCCGGTGCCTGGCGCCGTCCTCGCCGACGTACGTCAGGTCGAAGTTCTCCGGCTGGGAAAAGTCGACCTGGAGCGTGCCGAGCTGCCAGTACCGGCCGATCGCGTCCTTGACCTGGAAGTCGAGCTTCGGCCCGTAAAAGGCGCCGTCGCCGGCGTTGACGAAGAACTCCCGCCCGCGCTTCTCGAAGGCCTCCGCGAGCGCCCGTTCCGCCTTCTCCCAATTCTCGGGCCGGCCCATGAATTTCTCCGGACGGGTCCCGAGCCCGACCCGCACGTCGGTGAAGCCGAAAGTCGCGTACACCTCGTCGATGAAGTCGATGAATCGGTCCATCTCCGCCGGCATCTGGTCGATCGTGCAGAAAATGTGCGAGTCGTCCTGCGAGAACGTGCGCACGCGCGTCAGCCCCTGTGTCACCCCCGACCGTTCGTAGCGGTGGAGCCTCCCGAAATCGGCGTACCGCACCGGGAGGTCGCGGTAGGAGAACGCCTGCGAGGCGTACATCAGGTAGTGGCCCGGGCAGTTCATCGGCTTCACGCCGAATTCCCGCTCGTCGATCTCCGTGAAGTACATGTTCTCCCTGTAGTTCTCGTAGTGGCCCGACGTCTTGAAGAGCTCGGCGTCGAAGATCTGCGGCGTGATCACCTCGCGGTACCCGTACTTGCGGTAGAGCTCCCGGACGTACCCCAGCAGCAGGTTGTAGAGCGTCGCTCCCTTCGGGTGGAAGAAGGGGGAAGCCGGCGCCCACGGGTGGAACGAAAAGAGGTCGAGCTCGCGCCCGAGCTTGCGGTGGTCGCGCGCCTTCGCGTCCTCGAGCTGCTTGAGATGGGCGTCGAGCTCGGCCTGCGTCAGGAACGACGCGCCGTAGATCCGCTGGAGCATGGGGTTGTGCTCGTCCCCCTTCCAGTAGGCGCCCGCCGTGTGCGTGAGCTTGAAGACGCCGAGCTTTCCCGTCGACGGGACGTGAGGGCCGCGGCAGAGGTCGATGAAGTCCTTCTGCCGGTAGCAGGAGACACGGTCCTCCGGGATTCCGCGGATGATCTCGACCTTGAGCGTGTCGCCCTGCGCCTCGAAGATCCGGATCGCCTCCTCCTTTGACATCTCGATCCGCTCGACCGCGTTGTCCTCGGCGACGATCTTCCGCATCTCCGCTTCGATGGCGGCGAGATCCTCGGGCGTGAAGGGCCGACCCGGGTCGAAGTCGTAGTAATACCCGTTCTCGATCGCCGGGCCGATCCCGATCTTGACGTCCGGGAAGAGGCGCTTGACCGCGTTGGCCGTCAGGTGCGCCGTCGAGTGGCGGTAGAGGTCGAGCGCGTCGGGAGACTTCGGCGTGACGATCTCGAGACGCGCGTCGCGCTCGACCGGCCGCGAAAGGTCGACGACCTTGCCGTCGACCTTCCCCGCGAGCGCGGACTTGGCGAGGCCCGGCCCGATCGCGCGGGCGATCTGTCCGACCGTCGTGCCCGCCGGCACCGCCTTGACGGCGCCGTCGGGGAGCGTCACCTGGATGTCCAACGAGCCTCCTGAAAACGAAAAAACGCGAGTCGCCTCGCGTCGAAAATCCCTTCGCCGATGGTAGGCGCTGGCGGGATCGAACCGCCGACCTCTTCCGTGTGAAGGAAGCGCTCTCCCAAGCTGAGCTAAGCGCCTGAACGCCCCGGGCGGTTGGTAGGCTCGAGCGGGTTCGAACCGCTGACCCCTACCGTGTCGAGGTAGTGCTCTACCAGCTGAGCTACGAGCCTAAATCGGGCTGCCGGCCGGAAGCCGCGAAGCATTTCAAGATCCGGCCCTCGTCCCATTCGATCACAAAGAGCGACCGCCTGCCGCGGGGAAGGCGGAGGTTAGCAGAGAGAGCCTCGATTTTCAACACGTTGCCCGTGTTAGCATTGCCGGAAACCAATGGCTCTCCTCTCCCTCGATACCCTGGATCGGATGTCCCGGCGGGCGGCGGCCGCGTTCTCGCGCCGGATCGCGCTCGAGGACGGCCGGATCGCATCGGGTCTCCGGCTCGTCGCCGCCCGGAAGAAGTAGCGCATCCATTCCGACGCGATGTTTCAGAACCTCTTTTCCGTCCCGGACTTCGCCGGCTCGCTCGAGGACGTGCCGGTCGCCGAGCTGATGGGCGCGATCGTCCGCCGCAAGGTGAGCGGGACGCTGACCCTCGAGAAACGGGACGAGGTCCGGACGTTTTTCTTCTCCCGGGGCGAGCTCCGGCTCGCGATCTCGTCACGCCCCGAGCAGCGCCTCGGCGCCTTCCTGCGCAATCGCGGACAGCTCACGGAGGCGCAGCTCGCCGAGGCGCTGGCGACGGCGAATCGCCGCGATAACGTCTATTTCGGCGAGATCCTCCTCGAGAAGGGGTGGATCGCGCCGGAAGCGCTCGTCGCGGAGGTCCGGCGGCTCACCGAACGCATCGTGCAGATGACGTTCCCGTGGTCCCGCGGGCGGTTTCGATTCGCGCCGCGCGAGAAGGCGCTCGACCCGCGGCTCGGGCTCGACCTCGACACGGCGGCGCTGCTCTTCGACGGAGTCGCCCGCCTGCCCGAGAGCGAGCGTTTTTCGGAGCGGCTCGGCGATCGGGCGTCGGTTCCGTACCGCAGCGCCGCGGGGCCGTCCCCCCTCCGGCCGAATTCGCCGGCGGGTCTCTTCCTCTCCCGCATCGACGGAAAGACGACCTGCGGCGAGCTGATCGCGTCGGGCCCCGGCAATCCCGCCAACGCGGCGAAGCTCCTCTACGGGTTCCGCTGCGCCGGATGGGTCCGCTGGCCGGACGACGGATCGGCCGAGCCCTTCGATCGCGAGCGGTTCGAGGAGACGTGGCGCCGGATCGACTGGATCTCGCACTACGAGCTCCTCGGCGTGGCGCCCGGCGCCTCCGACGAGGAGATCCGCCTCGCCCTCGAGAAGGCGCGGGAGACGCTCGACGGCGCGCCGGAGCTCGAGGAGCCCGCGCTCGCGCGCAAGAGGGACGCGGTTCGCGCGAGGATCTCGGAAGCCGGGGAGACGCTCGCCGACCGCGCGCGCCGCGCGGCGTACGACCGCGAGCTCTCCGGCGCGATCGCGATCGCGGCGGCGAGCGACGGCGGGGACGCCGCGGTCCGGCGCGAGAGCGCGGTGTCGAGCTACCGCCGCGCGAAGGAGCTCATCCAGGAGCGCGACTTCTACCCCGCCGTGAAGATGCTCGAGCAGGCGGTCCGCTGGGCGCCCGAGATCGCCGAATACCGATACCTGCTCGGGGTGACCCAGCGCAAGAACCCGATGTGGAAAGAGCGCGCGATCGCGAGCCTGCGCGAGGCCGCCCGCCTCGACCCCTCCCGCGCGGATATCTCGACCGCGCTCGCCGACGCGCTGCTGGATCGCAAGGCGGTCGAGGAAGCGGCGCCGTACGTCGAGCGCGCCCGCGCCGTCCCGGGGCACGGCGATCTCGCGGCGCCTCTCCAATCGCGGCTCGACCAGAGCCGTGCGGAGGCGCCGCCGGCGCCCGAGCCGAAGACCGGCCTGTGGGAGCGTTTCTGGAAGCGAACCGATACCGTCCGCGACCTCGAAGAGCGCGCGCGCGAGCTCGAGCGGCAGGGCCGCGAGCTCGCCGCCGCCAACGAGAACCTGAAGCAGCTCTCGCTCGTCGACGGCTTGACCGGGGTCGGCAACCGCCGCCGATTCGACGCCGGGCTCGCGCAGGAGTGGGCGCGAGCCGTCAAGGAGCGCGCTCCGATCTCGGTCGTCATGATCGACGTCGACCACTTCAAGGCGTTCAACGACGCGCTCGGCCACCAGAGCGGCGACCAGCATCTGCAGACGGTCGCCCGGGCGCTCGCCGAGGTCGTGCAGCGCGAGGAGGACGTCCTCGCCCGCTACGGCGGCGAGGAATTCGCCGTCGTGCTCCGCTCTTCCGGGCCCGCCGAGGCCTCGACGCTGGCGGAGGAGTTCCGCCGGAAGGTCGAGCGGCTTCACCTGCGCCATCCGGCGTCGCCCGACGGCCACTTCCTCACCGTGAGCGTCGGTGTCGCGACCGGGACGCCGCGCGCCGGCTTCTCCCCTTCGGCGCTCCTCGCCGCCGCCGACCAGGCGCTGTACAAGTCGAAGAGGAACGGTCGGAATCGGGTCACCGCAGTCGACTCCGCCTTTTAGAGGCGGGCGCGGACCATAGCTCGAGCGAATACGGGCGCGTGCAGCCCGCGGCGCCCTCGACGTACGTCACAGTACGCCTTCGGGCGCCGCGGTCTCCCCGCATCCCGTCTCGCTCGGCTCTGGCCGCGCCTCGGACTCTTCAGAACCGATCGACGAGCCGCGGAGCGCGACCAGAGAGACTCGCTGCCGACGTCACGGCCGCCCCCGCGCTATCATCCGGCGTGTCCCCCGAAAGCGCGACTGAGCCCGAACCGACGCGGGAGCCGCGCGTCGCGGCGGCGCTGCTGCTCGTCGCCAACGTGCTCTTCTTCTGGCCGGTCCTGTTTCACGGACGCGTCTTCTCTTCCCACGGCGCCGTGAACGCGGTGTATCCGTGGCACGCGGACGACGGCGATCCGCGAAACGCGCTGCTCGCCGATCCCGCTTCCGCGGGCGCCCCGTTCCTCCGGGAGCTGCCGGAAAGGATCCTCTGGAATCGCTCCGCGGCCGGAGGAGCGCCGGGCGCCGTGAACATCGTCCAGGGCTTCCTTTCCCCGTTCGCGTGGGTGCCGGCGCTGCTCCTTCCGGAAGCCGCGGTCGAGACCGGGATCCTGTTCCTGAAATTGAACGCGGGATTTTTCTTCCTGTTCGTGTACCTGCGCCGGCACGGCCTCTCGGAAACGGCGGCTTCGTGCGGCGCGGCGGCATGGGGATGGAGCGGCGCCCAGTCGGCCTGGTGGCTCTGGATGCAGAGCTCCGTCACGATTGCGATTCCTCTCCTTCTCCTCGCCCTGGACCGGGCGCGCCACGACGCGCGGTTCTCGCGCGCGATCGCCCTCTCCTCGCTGCTCCTCGTCGTCTATCTCTCGGGCGGCTATCCGTTCATGATCCTCTTCGGCGGCGCGGCAGGCGCCGCTTACGCGCTCGGCGCCGCGTGGCGCCGCCCGGCGGCGGAGTCGTGGCGCGCGGCGGGCCGGATCGCCGCGTCGGGAGCGCTCGCCCTGGGCCTCCTCCTCCCCGCCATCCTCGTCTCCGCCCGGATGATCCGCGCGTCGGGACAGGTCGCGGCGCGCGCGGGTCTCGCCGACGA